>JBAURA010000233.1:0-3200 GCA_049580985.1 Chloroflexia bacterium | reverse complement strand
TTTCTATGCTTTCCTTTATTTGATATTCTCAACGATGGGCACGCCACTCCCTTATAGCGCGCAACAGCCAGTAGACGTTCCACGCTCCAAGGAGCATCCCGGCCAAAGGGATGATAGCCTCGTTGATCACTGGCTTGACGCGCACTCCCTGAGAGTCGATCTCGATTACAGCCACGGGCCAGGCGGACGACCAACCACCTCGCAGTCCGTAGGCGCGACGCACGCCGGCGACCGGGATGATCGTCTTATCGCCGGCGGTGCGTGGCTCCCCGAACACCGCCGATACGTGTGCAGTAGCCGAGTCGCGTGCATCAAGATCCCAGTTGTCGGCGGCCATAGCGGTTGGCATGGCCTCAATATCGGTGAACGGTACGTCGGCCATCATATCGAAGACGGCATCCTCTTCTTCCTCGAATAGCAGCCTGGAGGGGCCGTGGCCGTTATCGTTTCCGTTTCTGCTCATTTGCTTGCCTCCTGGAGAGCCACAGGTATTGCAAGGGCGTCCACAAGATCGCGGGAATCGCGGCCAAAGCCAGCAGGAGTCGTTTCCTGGCAGAAGTGCCAACAGGCACGCTCGTGACACCTTTGTCGTCTATCACGTGAATGATGGCGGGGCGCAGTGTAGCCAGGCGCGGACCGCGCAGCGTGCCGATCTCGCTCGTCACCATTTCCTCTACAAGGGTTACGATGCCATGCGCCGTCTGAATATAGAGAGGGGCGCCGCGCACGGTCCCGGTCTTTTTACTTAGATGCTGTTCAGCCCAGCGGCCTATTGACTGCATGCCGCCAGTATGCCATAATGGGCTTACACAGGCAACGGCGCTTGAGCGAAGTAGTAGGAGCGAGGACTGCTTCTCCGAATGGAGGCGGCCCTTGTTCTCTTTTAAGCATAGGAGGAAAGCGCTATGATCCAGTTAGAAGCCTCATTGAAAGTATTGGACGGATTGTTGAAAGACCCGCTCTCAGGGAACTACCGCGTCATGCCCGGCTACGCCCACCAGTCGCTACGCTACCCCATGACCGAGACCTGGCTTGACGAGGACGATAACCTGTGGATAAAAGAGAGCGCCGTCGAGCGGGAAATAAAGAAGGAACACTTCGGGCAGACTACAAGCGAGGCATAAGACGTAACCAGCAGAACGCCAGGAGTGCCAGGGTTCAACCTGGCGCCTAGGGGCTTCGCATCTCGCGTTTCACCGGGAGGCCGAGATTTGACCAGGTTTGTTGACCTGAGCCATGGGTTGCACGAAGGTATGCCTGTATATCCGGGGCAGCCTGTGCCGCGCATTGGAGTGCTCCTCTCTCACGAGGAGAGCGCGGAGCGTGGGACCTATGCGCCGGGCACAACGTTCCAGATGGCGACGTATGAGTTGAGTGGGAACACAGGCACGTACGTCGATTCGCCTTACCACCGCCACCCCGGAGGAGCGGACCTTGCCGGCCTCGCGCTTGAGAAGCTAGCCGATCTGCCAGGCGTCGTATTCGCTGCCTTGCAGGAGGGCGAGATCAAGCCCGAGGCGTTCGAGGGTGTGGGCATCAAAGGGAAAGCCGTGCTGATTCGGACCGATTGGTCGAAGCGGTGGGGTGGGGATTATTTTCGCTCCGGGCCGTACCTGGGCGCGGCTGCCTGCAACGCGCTTATAGAGGGCGGCGTTGCGCTCGTGGGCATAGATTGCGCCAATATAGATAACATGGGCGACCCGATTAGCGGTACGCGCGGCGACCTTACGCGCCCGGCGCATACTATGCTGCTGGCGGCAGGTATCCCTATCGTGGAGCACTTGCGTGGTCTGGATGAGCTGCCTGCCGCCGGTTTCCGATTCTTCGCCGTGCCACCGGCTATCGTAGGCGGCACTTCTTTCGCCGTGCGGGCTTTCGCCATACTGGACTGACGGTGAGCGACTTCCTCCTTCTGCTCGCCGTGACGGTGGGCGCGTATCTGATAGGAGCAATTCCAAGCGGCCTGCTTATCAGCCGCTTGAAGGGGCGCGACCCTTTGAGCGAGGGGAGTGGCAAGACTGGCGCGACCAACACCTTTCGCACGGCAGGCCCGGCGGCAGGCGCTATTGTGCTTGTGCTCGACCTGGTCAAGGGATTCGTGAGCGCATTTATAGCGCGTCTATTTGCGTGGCCGGACGAAGTGTGGGCCAGTGTGGCCGTGGGAGCGTCGGGCGCGGCAGCGATCATAGGGCACAACTGGTCTGTGTGGGTGCGCTTGCTGGCCAGGAAGTGGGGCGGTGGCCGGGGCATCATGACCGCGTTCGGCGCGATGCTGACCGTCAGCCCGTGGGTGGCATTGGCCGCTCTGCTGGCGGGCGGCGCGACGATAGTGATCACGCGATACATGGCCTGGGGGGCGCTGGTGGGGGCGGTGGCCGGTGTGGGCACGGTGATTCTGCTTGGCGTGCTGGGAGCTATATCGCCGTGGCTGGTGCCGGGGGCCGTGCTGTGGGGCTTGCTCGTCATCCTCGGCTTCCACGACAATATCGGGCGGCTGTTCCGAGGCGCTGAGCCTAAGCTCGGTACATAGAAGTGTCTGGTATAATCAGGCCATATTCCATCTAGAAGCGAGATCGACCGCTTTTGGCTCATGATACCCTGGTAGAGAAACCCCAGTTCGACGCGCCAGTGAAAGCGCAGGCAAGACCGCGTACCACACGCGAGATGTTGAGGGTGCTGCTCCTACCCATGGTGGGCGCGATCGTGGCGTTTCTCGTTGCTCTCTTGATAGGCTTCCTGTCGCCCAGGGCGGTAGTGGTAGAAGACGTAGATCTGCGGCGCGCGCCGAACGACGTGCTCTACGACCCGCTCGATTTTACTTACGGCCTGCGCCCCCTCCAACAGTCACCCGACGGCACGACGTACAACCTGACGGGCGGCCAGGCGTTCTTCACCTATCCCTACATGGCGAACCTGGGCAGGCACGTGCACGTGAGCGCGCGCCTGGCTGCCGACCCCGCAGGCGGGCAACCGATTAGCGGCACGCTCGTAGTCAATGGAGCGCCCGCCACCCGGTTCAGAGCAAGCGGTGATTTCACCCTGGTGCAAGCTACCCTGGATACGCGTAAGATACCCAACCCGTACCTGGACCCGGCGCACGTGCAGATCGAGATCAGGTCGGAGACGCGCCCCGATGCCGAGGGGAACGAAGTGGGCGTGGCGATAGACTGGATCAGGTTAGAGTCGGAGCGGTCCAGGGG
>JBAURA010000232.1:0-1715 GCA_049580985.1 Chloroflexia bacterium | reverse complement strand
TGACGTAGTCGGTGAGCAGCCGGGCATCGGGGCCTTTGGCGCTCACTTCGATCACGGTGGTGTCAGGGAGGACGTTGGCCTGGAGAGGGTAGTCTTTGGCCGCTGCTTCGTCCAAGCCCACGGCGGCGCGCGCGGCTTGCTTTACCTCGGCTGAAGTGAAGATCTGGGCGAAAGTGCCTATCACCGGCCTCATGCTCATCTCGCTGACCATACTTACCAGGTCGTTGGTGGTGGTGAGCACGGAGGTAGCGGGCTTGGCGACTACGCGCGCCTGCACGCTGTAGGAGGGCGCCCTGGTGAGTGAGAGCGCCGCCGACATGCCTGTGGAGGCCAGGGTCGCCAGCAGCACCAGCCACCAGTAGCGTCCGATTATCTTGAGGTAGGTTACTACTTCCATGCTTCCTCTCCTATGGCCTTATATGGCGAGTGACGAGTAGCGAGTGGCGAGTGACGAGTTGCGTAAAGCTCCTCGTAAATGGCCTCTACGTGGCGCACCATGCCTTCGATTGTGAACTCTGCGCGTACCCGCTTGAGTCCGGCCTCTCCCAGCCGGGTGCGCAACTCTTCATTGCCTGCCAATTGCCTGAGCGCGGCCAGTAGAGCATCTTCGTCGCCGGGAGGCACTAGGAGGCCGTTGATGTTATGCTCCACGATTTCAGGCACGCCTCCGACGCGTGTGGCTACCAGGGGTAGGCCCACGGCCATGGCTTCCAGGAGCACTATGGGCAGGGCTTCGTGCAAGGAGGGCAGCACGAACAGGTCCATCGCCCCCAGGAGGCGGGGCACGTCCTGGCGGGAGCCGGTGAAGAGGACGGTGGACGGTTGTCGGTTGTCAGTTGTCAGTTGTCGGTAGTCGGTAGTCGGTAGTCGGTTGTCTTCTACCGTTACTCGACTAATGCTTGTAGCCCTTCGTCCTTCGTCCAACGCTGCGCTGAGTTTTTCCAGGTCGGGTCGCGTGGGGCCATCGCCTACGATCAGGAGGTGGGTGTTCGGGTGGTATTCGGAAAGGCGGTAGATGGCCTTGAGAAGGTGGTCGACGCCGCCTTTTTCGGGACTGAGCCTGCCCAGCATGCCTACCAGCAAGGCGTCGTCGGGGATGCCGAATTCGCGCCTGGCGTTGGCTCGCTCCTCGGGGGTTGGAGGGGTGAACCGGGTGATGTCTACCCCGTTGTAGAGCACGTCGATGCAGTGGGGCGGTATGCCCTCGACCTTCGACACCAGGCTCTTGCTCGCCTGGGAGGGCACCAGCACGCGGTCGCTGAGGCGATAGAGCATGTGATCGACGCGGGCTTCACGAGGCGAGATGGTGGACCAATGCTCATGCGAGATGATCACGGGTACGCCGGCCAGCCTGCCCAGGAGCCGTCCCAGCGTGTTGGAGCCGAAGAGGTGCGTGTGCAGGATGTCAACCCGCTCACGCTTCATCAGTCTTACCAGTCGCAGCCACTGGCGCAGGTCCCAGCGGCTGGTACGGCCCTGGACGAAGGTGCGCACTCCCGCCTCGTCCAGGAGTGGTTGGTAGTTGCCCGCGCTACGGGTGGCGCACACCGACACGTCGAAACGGTCCCTGTCCAGGTGGAGGGCGATGTCGGCCAGTGCCTTCTCGGCCCCACCCCTGCCGGTGACGTCGGTCATTTGCATTACATGTAATTGCGGAGTGCGGAGTGCGGAGTGCGGAGTGCGGAATGTCTTGCGATCGTCGCTCGGGCTTACAT
>JBAURA010000231.1:0-3901 GCA_049580985.1 Chloroflexia bacterium | reverse complement strand
TAACAGAGGAAAGCAGAGAATACGGAAATAAATAAGAAAACTCTGCTTTCCTCTGTTACCTCTGCTTCCTCTGCTTTAATGAAACAGTTAGTATCACGTAACCGCCAGGGGTAGCCGAAACGTACCTCTACCGTCTACCGTCTACCGTCTACCGTCCACTAGAACAAACGATAATCTCCATGAACATCCTTCGCGTAGGCCAGCTTGCGACTTATTTGCGCGAGCTGCTGGATAGCAACGACTCGCTGTACGACTGCTGGGTGTCGGGCGAGGTATCGAACCTGTCGCAGTCGGGGTCGGGGCACTACTATTTCACCTTGAAGGACCGCGACGCGCAGATGAAGTGCGTCCTTTTCCGGCAGCAGGCGATCTGGCAGACGGTGCTGCCCGTGAACGGGGCAGCGGTCGTGGCGCACGGGCGCGTGTCGCTGTACGAGGCGACCGGCAACCTCCAGTTCTACGTAGACATGCTCCAGGAAGAAGGGCAAGGCGCGCTCTACCTGGCATTCGAGCAGCTAAAAGCCGCGCTGGCAGCCCAGGGCTTGTTCGCTGAAGAGCGGAAGCGGGCCATCCCGCCCATGCCCAGGCGGATCGGGCTGGTGACCTCCCCGCAGGCGGCGGCCTTGCAGGACATCCTCAACGTGCTGAGCAGGCGCTACCCGCTGGCCGAGGTGGTGCTCGCGCCCGCGCAGGTGCAGGGTGACGGCGCGCCCAGGCAGGTAGCGTCGGCTATCTCCGCGCTCAACGAGCTGGACGGTCAGGAAGCGGTGGACGTTATTATCGTGGCGCGCGGTGGCGGGTCCATCGAGGAGTTGTGGGCCTTCAACGAGGAGATCGTGGCGCGGGCGGTATATGCCTCGAAGGCGCCGGTCGTTACCGGCGTCGGGCACGAGACCGATTTCACTATCGTGGACTACGTGGCCGACCTGCGCGCCCCCACGCCTTCGGCGGCTGCTGAGCTGGTGTCGCCCGATATAGAGGACCTGCGTGAGACAGTCGAGACGTGCCGCGAGATGATGGTGGCCGATTTGCGCGGCAGGCTGGCGATTGCGTGGGACGAGCTGGAGTCCGAGCGAGAGGCGTTGGAGAGGCTGTCGCCGATGTGGCAGGTGGGGAGCGACCGCGCCAGGCTGGCGGGGCTGGTCGGCACGATGGAGATGAACCTGCGGCATACGATGAGCCTCCAGCGCGAGCGCGTCAAGAGCGCGCACGACAGGCTTGAGGCGCTTTCCCCATTGCAGATCCTGAAGCGTGGATACGCTATAGTACGCGACCTACACACGGGCGAGGTAGTGAGCAGCATCACGGAGGCCGAGGGCGGGCATTTGTTGGAGATCAGGGTGGGAGACGGGGCGTTCGGAGCGCGAGTGGAGACCCCCTTGCGGATCAAGGAAGGAACGATGGACGACTGGTCCTGAGCTTGCGAAGGATGGACGGTGAATAGTAGTAAGGAGTAAGTCGTGCAGATAACGCAGTATGGGGACGTCGATGAGTTGTTGGAGAAGCTGCTCGCAGGCATAAAGGCAATTCTTGGCGACAAGCTTGTGGGGTTTTATCTCTATGGTTCTCTTGTGACGGGAGATTTCGATCATGACATCAGCGATATAGATCTGTTAGCCGCTACCGCTGAGGATATTGACGAGGATGATGCTGCCGCCCTGGAACGAATGCACAACAATATCGCCGGCGAGTATAAGGAATGGGACAATAGAATTGAAGTACAATATCTCTCGCTGGCAGGCCTGGAAACCTTCAGGACCAGGGCCACCAGGATTGGGAATATCAGTCCCGGTGAGCCATTTCACATTATAGAAGCTGGAAAAGATTGGCTGATGAACTGGTATGTCGTTCGAGAAAAGGGCGTAGCGCTTTATGGTCCTCCCCCTGAAACGATCATCAAGCCGATACTGAAAGAAGAGTTCATAAACACTGTGGTGCAACGCACGAAAGAATGGCGCTCGTGGATTTCAACCACGAAGGATTCCCGGCCCGCCCAGTCGTATGCGATATTGACGGCATGCAGGGCACTTTACACGTACAGGAACGGTGAGCAGGTTTCAAAGAAACAGGCTGCGGCATGGGCGGCCAGAGAGCTTCCTGAATGGGCAACTCTGATACAGAATGCGCTCAAATGGCGCACGGAAGCAAGGTATGCTAAAGAGACGGACCCTGAGGCGACTTTCCCGCTAGCGGAGAGGTTTGTTAGCTTTGTGAGTGACCGGATCGGGGACTAAAGGGCAAGGCTCACGATTTACGTGTTGCGAGGCATTAGAGAGGTAGGAGAGATGGCAGCGAACAGTAACAAAGTAGGGGCGCATGGGGAGAACGGGGCTTCGTTCGAGGAGAGTTTCGCGCGGTTGCAGGAGGTTGTGGCCGAGTTGAGCGCGGGAAACTTGAGCTTGCAAGAGGCATTGGGGGCATTCGAGGAGGGCATGCTGCTGGCCGACAAATGCGCGCGGATGCTGGACGAAGCGGAGT
Source organism: Chloroflexia bacterium (assembly GCA_049580985.1). GTDB lineage: Bacteria > Chloroflexota > Chloroflexia > QHBQ01 > JADMIH01 > JADMIH01. The sequence goes on along the minus strand of JBAURA010000231.1, from coordinate 1,423 downwards.
TGCGGGTGAAGCAAGTGAGCGACAGGGCGATGCGGGCGGGGTCCGCCTCGCTTGTTGACCTGGACGAAGCGATACGGGCCGTGCCCACGTCGCTTAGCGGCGAAGCCTACGTGCTTGAGGTCGAGACTTACGAAGCCACTATTGTGCAGGGGCCGGGGACCAGGGACCAGGGATCAGGACCGGCGAGAGCAGGATCGCCCGATCAGGGCAAGCCACAAAACGCACGCCCCTATCCGCAGCCTCTCCTCGACGAGCTTGATCCATTGTTTGACGAGGAAGATTAAACTACAATACTCTCCCGACCCCAATCCCCAATCCCCAATCCCCAATCCCCAATCCCTTATCTTTTATCCCCATCCCCACCCCATGCTATTCGACATCCTGACCCTATTCCCCGAGATGTTTCCCGGCGTGCTGGGGACCAGCATATTCAAGCGGGCGGCGGATGCCGGGTTGGTGGCGGTGCGGCTGCACAACATACGCGATTACGCAGGGGGCAAGCATCGAGTCACCGACGACTATCCATATGGCGGTGGCATGGGCATGGTAATGAAGCCGGAGCCTGTGTTTCGGGCCGTGGAGTGGGTGTACGGGCTGGGGGATGCGCCGCCGGGGATCAGCCTGTACGAGCCGCCACCCGAGGTTGCGGATATGGAGCTACCGCCGATCCCTCGCCCGCCGCCGGTGCCGATCATCTTGATGAGTCCGCAGGGCCGGCCCTTCAAGCATGCGGTAGCCGAGGAGTTGGCGCAACACCCGCGATTGATCCTGATATGCGGGCATTACGAAGGGTTTGACGAGAGGATACGTGAGCACCTGGCGACCGACGAGCTTAGCATAGGAGATTACGTGCTGACGGGTGGCGAACTAGCGGCGATGGTAGTCACCGACGCGGTGGCACGGCTCCAACCGGGCGTGTTGAGCGAGGGGTCGGCGCACGACGAATCGCACGCGAGGGGACTGTTAGAATACCCGCAGTACACCCGCCCACCCGGTTTCAGGGGCTGGGAGGTGCCGCCAATCTTGGTTAGCGGTCACCACAAGCGCGTAGACGAGTGGCGCAGGCGAGAGTCGTTGCGCAGGACGCTATCCCGCAGGCCCGACATCCTCGAAGGCGCATCGCTCAACGAGCAAGAGCGCAAGTGGCTGGAAGAATTACGCGGGGAAGACTAGTTCAAGGTCCAATACGACCTGTCGTCCATCGTCCATCGTCCATCGTCCACTACTTTGAACCTTGAACTACAATACCTGCACCGGCGTCAGGTCGCTTTGGACCCTGAAGGGCACGGCGGGCAGGTTGCGACCCCGGTCGAGCGCGCTGCCTACCGGGTAGATCAGGTCGATAGAGCCACCTATCGATACGCTAAGTTCCAGCATGCCGGGACCGGGAGGGGTATAGACGCTCATGAAGAAGGCACGGGCC
>JBAURA010000230.1:0-7053 GCA_049580985.1 Chloroflexia bacterium | reverse complement strand
CCCTCTCTCCTTACCACGATCTTGACGGCACAAAAAGGGCGGGCACGGGGACCCGCCCCTACAAGATTAATGCGACTATTGCCTACAAGGGGTGCCCCTATAACTTCTTCAAAGAGCTATTTTAGATAAGGCCTTGTAATCTGCACGAAAACATTGTAGAATAAATCACAAGTTGATTGTGCAAGAAATCACAAATCTAAGTCGGATGACGACGGATATTGTGACTCCTCATCAGGAGGTCGAAGGGAGGATATATGAAACTCCGATCCCGGCCCGGACTCGACGCGGCGCACAGGCCCTGGCCGATCCCGAACCGTCCCTGGCTGATGACTCAGACCTGGCACAATCTCTTGTTCGCCCACTGGCCGATCTCACCTGACAAGCTTAGACAACATATCCCTGCCTCCCTGGAACTTGAGACCTTCGGCGGTCAAGCGTGGTTGGGCGTGGTGGCCTTCCGACTGAGCAAGATCCGGTTGCGTGGCTTACCCGAAGTAGGCCTCGTCTCCCACTTCAATGAACTCAACCTGCGCACCTACGTCACGCTCGGTGGCAAGCCCGGCGTGCTCTTCCTGAGCATGGATGCGGATAATGCGCTCGCGATCCGCATGGCGCGCCCCTGGTTCCGCTTGCCTTATACATTTGCTCACATTTCCTTCGAAAAGACCCGTGCCGGGTACGCAATCGAAAGCACGCGAGAAGGCGGAAAGGGACCCACGGCAGCTTTCCGGGCAACCTATCGTCCCACGTCACCCGTCTACAGCGCGCAGCCCGGCACGCTGGAACACTGGCTCACCGAGCGCTACTGCTACTACAGTCCCACTCCACGCCGCACCTTCCGTTGCGAGATACTCCACATGCCCTGGCCCCTTCAACGTGCCTGCGCCCAGATCGAAGCCAACACCCTGGCCGGGGCAATAGGCATCGACCTGGCACCCGGCCCGCCCCTGCTCCACTACGCCCGCCGGATGACCGCGCTTATCTGGGGTTTGGAGGGGGTGGGGACAGGGATTAAGGGATTAAGGGATTAAGGGATTAGGGATTGGGGATTAGGGCAAATCTGCTCTACCCCGCTTAAGGGGTTTCGGTGGGCAGACCAACTTCCTCAAGCTAGAGACCTAACCTGATACTTAAGGAATTTCCATTTCAGGTTAGGTTTGCGATCCTAATCCCTAATCCCTGATCCCTAACCTCCTATCGGCACCGCTGCCCAGCCACGTACTCAACCCCTAGCAATCCCAGCATGACCGCCTGTGGCTTGCCCGCGTACTCAGGGTGCCACTCCATGCGGTGGCGCTCGAAATACTGCACCGTGTAGGTCTTGCCGTCCGCGGCGTTGCGCTCCTGGATCTCAGGGGAGATCGGGTAGCCGAACGTAATCAGGCCGCCGTGCGCGTTCCACCACGCGTTGAACAGGTTGAGCGTCTGTCCCGTTTCCGGGAAGAACACGCCTTCCAGCGCTGCCAGAGCTCGCATGCTGCCTGCCTCTCTCTGCTTTTCCGCCCACACCCCCAGCAAGCCCAACTGTATGTCGGCGGGAGGGCGGTTCTCAGGGTGGTACTCCATCCTGGCCCGCTCGAAGTATTGCTGTTTGTAGCTCTTCCCCCCGGCCAGCGGCCCCTCAAACACTTCCGTGAGCGGGTAGCCCAGGATATTCACTCCCCCGTGCGCCTGCCAGTAAGACTTGAACGGCTCGGAGAGGTTATGCCCCGTCTCTTGGAAGAAGGTATTGCCCGGCGCGTTAAGATCGGTGGCACGTTTCATGGCTTCGCAAAGGTGCGTATAGCCGCCATTCGGTTGCACCGGCGCGGTCATCTTCACCGCGTCCGTGGGCGGCGTATGAATCGCATATATTGGGCTGTTACTGACGCTCAGGGTCGCCGTGCCGCCTTTCGCCTCCACGCTCGTTTCCGCGCCGTCACGCGAGAAGACCTGCACGTGCCCGGAGGCCGTCGGTAGCGCGGCTTGCGTAGCAGACACAGACCAGAGCACATCCACCGCCGTCCCGTCGCCCCTGGTGAAGCGCACCGAAGTAACGTCAGGCCCCTCCCAGGTCTGCAAATCGTCCAGGTAGACCACACCGCTGCCCGCCGGCTCGTCCGGCGTGTTCTCCAGGCGGAAGCTGACGAACTGGAGGGGGGCGTCGGGCGTGCCGTTGGCGGGGTTGCCACCCGTCCTCTCCCACTCGAAATAGTGATTATTGACCGCCGACTCGAAGTAGCGCCACCCGTCGCCAGGCCCCATCATCGCCCCCAGGCGCACCTTGAACAGCTCGCCGTGGCGGTCGCGGAGCCAGGCGCTGAGGTAGTTGCCCGACCCGTCGCCCAGCGCCCAGATCCCGATCCGCGTCGGCTTGCCCGGTAGCGCCACCGGCTGGGGTGGCGCGAAGTCCACCGCCTGGTTAGCGCCCAGCCTGTATTCCAGCCTGCCCGACGCCGCCCCGCCATGCTTGCGCTCGGGCGAGTTGGTCAATGTGCCTTCGCCCTGCATCGAGCGCTGCCACGGCGCGCCCGCCTCGAAGTCCACCGCCACGGTAGCGGGCGACAACTGCAGGCGTCCTCCGGGCGAGGTCCCCGTCAATAGCTTCGCGCTCGTGGCGTATGCCGCGAACGCGGGCCTGCGCGGGCCGAGGTCCGTCGCCCCGCCTCCCCACGCGATCATGCCCCAGCTCTCGCCAGGGTGCGCGGACCCGTCTTTGAAGCTATAAGCAAAGATCCTCTCGGTGAGGCCGCTCGACAGCATGAGTGCGTAGGCCTGGGCCAGGTAATCGGCTTGCAGGTTGTCGTCCAGGTTCCAGTCCCTGGCGGGCCACCCCAGCTCCGTGATCCACACCGGCCGGTCGAGCTTGTGCCGGGCCAGGAGGGCGCGGTACTTGGCAAGCTCCACGTCCAGCAGCTTGTGGACTTCCGGCCTGCTCTCGATCCTGCCCTGCGCCGGGTTGAGGGGCACCGCATAGGGGTGGATCGCTAATATATCAAACGCATCTGCTGCCCCGTTCGCCAGCATCTCCTCCAGGAATGGCACCGCGTTGCCCGACACGCCCCCCGTGACCACTTTCGCCGTGGGGTCCGCGTCCTTGATCGCCCGGTAGGCCACCTTGAGGAGGGCCGCGTACTCCCTTGCGTTCGGGGCGGGCTTCCAGAATATCATGTTGTCAGGCTCGTTCCACACTTCCCAGTGGTGGACCACGTTCTTGTACCTGCCCACCAGTGTGCGCACGAAGTTGTAGTATTTGTCGTGGTCGGGAGGGTAGAACGAGAGCGCTATGCCATCGTCCGCGCTCGTGGGCGTGGCCCAACTGGCCGAGTAGGAGAGCACGCCCAGCACGTTGAGGTTGCGCCCGCCAAGCTCGCCCACGATCCTGTCGGTGGCGGTCCAGTGCCATTCGTCCGGTTTGGGCTGGATCAGCCCCCACACGAAATCGTCGCGCACCCACGCCCCACCCGTCTGCAGCATCACGTCCGCGGGCTGCCCGAACGTGCCCCACACCGGCCAGCGCATTACCCCGGCCACGCCGAACGGCGACGACGGTTGAGGACTGAGGACTGAGGACTGGGGACTGAGGAGCGCGCTGGCCGGCCTATCGCCTCCCGACAAGGAGGGAAGGGAGCAGCATATAGCTAACAGCACGATAGCGAGCGTAATGCGATGTAGAGATTGCCTGCCGTGCAAGACTATGCCTTTCTTAATTCGGCCACCGGGTCCATATGTTCAGCAGGTACCAGGCATCTACAAGCATGATACGCGCGCCGACTCGATTCAGATTATACCGGATGGTGGCCGGTTTTGGGGCACGTTCTTGCTAGTACTTATATCCTATGCGCAACCGAACAGCGTCAGAGGTAGCGCGTAGAAAGGTGGTACTAATGAGTAGGACACCTACAGGGCAACCTACTTGTCGGCGTGTTTGATGGCGAGCAAGGCCGTAATCATTTGGGCCACCATAGTTGCCTTTTCCTTGGGATCAGACGTATCTCCAACAATTTTGAACGAAAGCAGGATGTTCTGTACTTCCAGCAGGCTATCGTGATACTTCTTCAATTCTCTGACGGTTTTATTGTATAGATAGAAGAATACGCCCGCAATGAATTCCGTGATAACTCCAGAGGCGGACGTTATATACGCGATTATCTGCGTATCCGGCTTTCCGAAAAGGCTCGCTCCTAGACCGACGGTGAGTCCTGCAATAATGAATCCGAAACCAATTGCGCCAACTCGTGTTGAGGCTTGATAACTCTTGTCTGTATGAGTTTTGACCAGGGTATAGTATTCTCCAAGATTCAGAATATTTATCTGAACTAGGCTGTTGAAGTATTTCGACGTATCGGATTCCGGTATTGAAGGCGTCAGAGGGGAAGTATCCGCTCCCGAAGCCCCAGTAGAAGATACAGACGTCCCTGCAATGTCGGCTCGATCCATGAATCTTTTCCGTGTTAACAACACATCAAGTTCATCTTCTAAAGATGCTTCACGATTCCGCGCAAGTACCATCGTAAATAGGAAATAGAGTACTCCAAGAACTAGCGAGATCGCAACATACCAAGGCCATTCCGCAATCCAGGAAAATACATCCTGGCCAAACTGGCCAAGGATGAAAGCAATAAGAATGTTTCCGCCCACCAGTATGGCGATAATTATGACAATGAAAATTAGCAATCGGAATTTGAACCTGTTCCGAAATCGCTCTAGCTTTGATTTAGCACGCTCAATATCCCATTCCACTGCCGCCTTGGCGTCTGCGGGCCTGTGGCTGTCCGCGTCAAAATAACTGTCTTGTGTGCTCGGAGGTAGCGGGGGAACTCGTACCGAAGGGTTATTCTGATTCATATTGACAACTCCTCTCTGATTGGTTAATGGTCAAGTCCGCTATGATCTCCACCTTATCTCTGTGCAAGCGGTTATGCGACTCTTCAAAGCTACGGTCAGCACATATGCATGACATCCCATCACTTTGGGATGGTTACGAAAGTGCGGGCTAGTATACCATAATACATAGCTATCCAATGGTCTGTATGAGGGTCTGTAAGAGCACGAGCTATGCATACCAGGCCAAGATGCTAGCTTTTGGATAGCATAGTAGACCCAACCTACCTCACCAATGCCAACAGGACAGCCACCACCCACACGGCAGCCGCCGCGGCCCCCAGCATCGCCACCCTGATGTGTGGCCACAGCGCCTGAATCCTCTCCCTGCGCCTGGCCCGCGAGAACAGCCACACCCCGGCGAAGAGCGCCGCGTAATAAGCCACCGCATATGCCTGGTGGAAGCCCTCAACCTGAAAGGTCGCCCAGGGGAACTGCGCCCACCACTCGACCCACCATAGCAGCCACGCCGAGCACAACCACACCGCCAACCCCCCAAGCCACGCGAGGAAATCCCCCGGCAACAGGCCCAGCATCGCCGTGACAATGCCCGACAGCATCAACGGCAACAGCGTTATGTCCGCGGTAAGGGTTGCCAGTGGCGACACGAGAGGCACTTGCCCGAAAAGCAGCACCCCCAGCGGGAGCGTTGCCGCCTGCGCCGCCAGGCTCACCGATAGCGGGTACGACAACACCCCCGGCACTCTTATCTTCCCAAGCATATCGCTCAAAGGCCGGGCGAAGGTAGTGATGCCCCACATCGATAGGAAGGATAACTGGAAGCCCGCCTCCGTGAGTACATCGGGGTCCAGCAGGATCATAGCCGCGCCCGTCACCCCCAATGCTGAGATGGGGTCGTACCGTCGCCGCACGACAGGCGCTAAGAGCAGGATAGCGCCCATCACCGCTGCCCTCACTACAGGGGCCAATGCCCCCGTGAAGAGAGTATAGATGCCTATCAGCGTGATAGTGATCAGCACGAGCCAGGCCGGCATCACGCGTCTCTGCCCTCCACCCGTCCAGATGAGCAACACCAGCCCAACCACCAGCATGATGTTCTGCCCGGAGATCGCCAGGATGTGCGTCGTGCCCGTGCGCCGAAACGCCTCCCGCACCTCATCCGAGAGCGCGCTACGGTCGCCTGTCACCACTCCAACGGCGATGCTCGCCTGCGGTTCGGCCACGTTGCCCCGCAGCGTCTCGCGTGCCCTGGCCCTCGCCGCCGTCACCAGGGCTTCCATACCCACGTCGTTGGCGCGCCCCAGGCTGGAGGCGCTTGGGAAGCTCATATAACTGTAGACTCCCTGCCTGCCAAGCCACGCCGCGTAATCGAAATCGGATAATAGAGGGGGCGCGGTGAGATCGCCCATCAACACGAGGCGCTCGCCGAACGAATACTCCGGGTAGCGCGGCAGGATCGCCAATACATCCCCCCTGATACGAAGGGGCTTTGCAGTGCCGCCAGGGCGGACCGTTTCGGCGCTGATCCGCACCCTCTGCGAGCGGTCGCCCGGCACAGGCTCGGCGGACACTACTCCTACTACCTCAGTTTCCAGACGGCCAACCTCCGCATCCGCCTGGCTGTTATAGTAAGCGAGATCGCTCGCATTCGCGGGAGGATGAGTCAACAAGGCCCAGCCGCATCCCCCCACCGCGAATGCAACCAGCAGGCTTGCCCACCGCGTGCGCCGGTCCCGCCAGGACATGAGCGCGCACCCGCTCGCACACAATGCGAGCAGGAGCATTATTTGCCCTGGCGCAGGATCAAGCCCGCCGGGGTATAGCCCCAGCACCAGCAACCCCACCCCGCACCCGCACATGAGGGCCACAGCCAAGTTGACAGCGCTCAACGGCCCCACCCCGCCACGCCGGCATAAAACGCCTATTGAATAAGTACAAGGTTACCCAGCCGGCGATCTATACTTAAGTTACAGTGGGTTGGATTATATCACCAGTTACTACGCCTGCATAGATGTCATGCTCAGTGGTTCACAAACGAAGAAGTAGCAGTAAACGAACTAACGAAGAGGTTGTCATTCTGAGCGAAGCGAAGAATCCGGTGTGCTAAGATCCTGTTTGTGGGTGTAAAATCCACGCCTGAGAGAAGCCGAATCTCGCTCGAACGGATTCTTCGCTTCGCTCAGAATGACAAATCGAACCTGAGTAGTTATGTGCCACTTTTTCGTTGGT
>JBAURA010000229.1:0-6124 GCA_049580985.1 Chloroflexia bacterium | reverse complement strand
GTCTAATACCCACCCTAAACGCAAGAGTATTAGACTTCCCGGATATGACTATTCGCTGTCGGGTGCTTACTTCGTTACTATTTGTGCGCTAGGTCACGTTGATCGATTTGGTGAGATTGTAGAGGGTATTCTCTATCCGAGTGCAGAAGGGGAAATCATCGAGGCTTGTTGGGTTGGCCTGCCGCACCACTATCCCCATGTGGAACTTGACGCTTTTGTTACTATGCCCAATCATATACATGGCATCATCATTCTTAGGGATTCCGCCTCTGAGCAGATGGCCCAACATAAGCGCCACGCTCTTTCAGAGATTGTGAGAGCGCTAAAAACATTTTCAGCGCGCCGCATTAATGAGCATCACGGAACACCTGGGGAACCAGTGTGGCAGCGTAACTATTACGAGCATATCATACGCAACGATAGCGATCTGGATCGTATTCGAGCATATATAGCAACTAATCCATTAGCGTGGCAATTTGATATAGAGAATCCCTTCCACAAAGGCGAAAGCGAATTCTATGATTGGCTACGCAGAAATGTGAATAAATAAGTAGGGGCGGGTTTGAAACCCGCCCCTACTTACCGTAGCAGGTAGAGTCCCTGCGCGATCTCCTCGAAGGTGTGGGCGTAGTCGTTGATCTGGGAAGTCGTGGTGGTGCCCGTGAGGATGTAGAGGCTGCCTTCGGTGACGGCCATATATTGCACGAGGGAAACCGAGATGGGAGTGCCGTCGGGCATGTTCAGGAATGCATCGTAGTTGATCCGGCGCATCTCCTCTCCGCCGATGGTAGTGAGGCGGGCGCTCAAGATGGGGCCGTCGAGGCTCCCGGCCAACTGCTTCTCCAGCTCATCTATCGACTCTTTGACGGCCCTGTTGAGGTCAACGTCGGAGGGCTTATCTATCCTGAGCAGGTTGATATTGTTGGCGAAGCCCATTTGGAGGGATGAGGAGTAGAGGTCGAAGGCGTAGAACTTGACGCCCTGGGAGACCATGCCGGCGACCTGGCTCCCAAGGGCGCTACCGAACTCTGGGTTGGCGGCCGCCATTTCGCTCATGATCGCTTGTAGGCTTTGCTCGCTCAGGTTGAATTCTTTCCAGCCGGGCGGCAGGGATATGGCGAAGCCGTCATTTTCGAGCGTGTAGAGCGTCCAGTCTTTAGCGACGGGTTTAGGCTCGACATAGGGCTTGTCGCTCGTCCCGGCTGCACTCCTCGATTTGGAGCCGCCACCGATCCCGCACCCTGCCAGTACGAAGGGCACGAACACGAGCACAAATAGAAGGCGCGTATAGCGCAAACTCAGTTTCATATTGACCCTCAACCGTTCCAGATAACGCGCGCCGAGCAAAGGCAGGTTACCCCTTTATGGTATTAGCATAGAGGCGGAATTGTAGTCTGTGGATAGGAAAATGATACCGGGCGTGGGGGTTACTTTGTTACGTGCGTAAATACTACTCTTGCCCTCGCCTGGGAGCCTTGAGCACCTTCTCAATAAACTCGCGCGCTTCCTTGTCACGGTGGCGGGCGTCCACATCCACACGGGTGTCCTGGCCGGGCTTCGCGGACCAGGAGGTTATCCAGATCAGGCCGTCGCCGAAGAAGGCGATCTGCGTGCCCTGTTCGGCGCTCTTCTTCATGCCGAGGCCGCCTTCGCCTTCGCCGAAGAAGCGCCTGGCTGCCTCGAAGATTTCGTCTCGCTTCAGATGGGTGTGGGTTTCGTGACGCAAACTATGCCTCCCATGAAAATAGATACTTGGGGACACCCCAAACCCCGGACAGGGACATCCCCTGTCAACCCCTCTCCCAAAGTCCGCTCTTGCCGCCTTCTTTCTTTTGGAGGCGGATATTGCCAATCGTCGCGCCACGCTCGACGGCCTTCAGCATGTCGTAGATGGTGAGGGCTGCGACCGACACGGCGGTGAGGGCTTCCATCTCCACTCCGGTGGGGCCGGTCGTCTTAGCGGTGGCTGTGATCTCTATCCCATTCTCCAAAAAGGCGAAGTCTACTTTGACGGAGGAGAGCATAAGGGGGTGGCAGAGCGGGATCAGCTCGGAGGTCTTCTTGGCGGCCATGATGCCGGCTACGCGGGCTACCGCCAGCACGTCGCCCTTGGCGGCCTTTCCCTCGCGCACCAGGGCCAGCGTACCGGGGCTGAGTGCTACCTCGCCCACGGCTACGGCCACGCGCTCGGTGTCCGGTTTCGCGCCTACATCCACCATGCGGGCGTGGCCCTGCTCGTCAAGATGGGTGAGTTCGTGAGGGGACGATGGACGATGGACGATGGACGATGGTTCATCAATCGTTGCTTCTTGGTAGTCTTTCGTCTTTCGTCCTTCGTCTTTCGTCATCAATATGCGTTTTTGCCCCGGAACATGGCTATGAGGGTGCGGACGATTATCTTGAGGTCGAAGAGGACGGACCAGTTTTCGACGTAATAGAGGTCGAGGGCGGTGCGCACTTCTATGGAGCTATCGCCTCGGAAGCCGTTGACCTGCGCCCAGCCTGTGATGCCCGCTTTTTCGCGGTGGCGGCGCAGGTAGTCGGGTATCTTCTCGGCGAACTCTTTCACATACTCAGGTTGCTCAGGGCGCGGGCCGACCACGCTCATCTCGCCTATGAGGACGTTGAAGAACTGGGGCAGCTCGTCAAGCGAGAAGCGGCGGATGATACTGCCGACGCTGGTCCTGCGGGGGTCGTTGGCGGTTGTCCACCCTGAAGGGTCGGCGTCTGTGCGCATCGAGCGGAACTTGACCAGGCGGAAAGGCTTGTTGTCGAGGCCCACCCGCTCCTGGATGAAAAAGACGGGGCCGGGGCTGCTTAGTTTCACTATAAGAGCAATCAATAGGAAAATAGGAGAAGTCAGTATAAGCACCGCCCCGCTGAAGATTATGTCGAAGGCCCTCTTGATCCGGCGATTCCAGCCGCGCAGGGCCACATCGCGCACGTTGAGAAGCGGGAGGCCGCTAAGCTCGCCCACGCTCACATCGTACTGGGTCATCAGTTGCAACGCATCCGGGTAGATCTTGACCGACACCGTTTCGTCCTTGATGCGGCTTAGAATGCTGCGCAGATCGGTATCCGACGCGCCCTGGAGGGCCACGATCACTTCGTCTACGTGCTCGCGACGTATGATCTCGACCAGGTTGGGGAGGCTGCCGAGCACGGGGATCTTGCCAACGCTACGCCCAGGCTGGACCTCCCGCTCTGTGCTCTCCACCATACCGGCGACTTTGTAGCCCAGGGTGCGTTGCCATTCGAGGCGAGAAGCCACAGTGTAGGCGGTGGGGCCGGTGCCTATCACGAGCACGTGGGCGCGCCCTACGCCCTGCTTGCGTAGCTCGCCGATGATCAAGCTATAGACGAGGCGACCCAGGGTGACGAATATGATGGCAAGGAGCCAGCCTATGGGAGGTACCAGGCGCGAATAGACGAACGCATCTCCCAGGATGAAGGAGTTGAGGGCAAGCGACAGCACGGTGCCCATCGAGATGGCGGCGGCTATCTTGTAGAACTCGTCGACGCGAGATGCCCCACGCTTGATGGTGTAGAGTCTGCTGAAATAGAACGTCAACACCATCGTCGCCACGGTCACGCCTAGCATGGTAGCGTAGGTGGCGGTGTCCGGCTCGCTGAACCTGGGGTAGATGTCGCTGTTGAAGCGCAGCCAGTAGGCGAGGACGAAGGCCGCCGTGATGGCGACGATATCGAGGGCCATCTCGGCCAGCACGAGGGCCACCGGCCCCAGCCTGGTCGGGTGGTGTGGGGCGGGGGCGAACTCCGTGGCCTGGGATGGGGTCGCCTCCTCAGGCGCGAGGGTGGCGGTGTGCGCCAGGGCCTCGGAGGCATTCGCGCCGTTGCCCCTGGGCGCGTGAGCAGTCCGGCGTCCGTTTCGGACCTGGCCCTTGGGGGCACCGTTGGCCGGGCGCGGCTCTACCGAGGGTAGGGCGCTTCCGTCCCGCACCCCCTCGCCTTGTTCGGTTGCTTCCGAACGCTTAGCCACTGTCATGCTCCAAATGCGTGAAACGCGAAACGTGAAACGCGATGACGGTAGACGGTGGACGGTGAACGGTTTTACGCTTTACGCTTTACGCTTTACTTCTCACGTTACACGTTTGCGCTCATTAGGCCGCAGCGCGGTCTGGACCTGGGCCAGCGCGCCCCTGAGGCTGATGCCGAGGTTGACCACGGCGTTTACCAGGACATTATACTGCCCGGCGTAGTGTTTTTGGTAGAAAACGTGCATGGCGCGGTAGAACTCGCGTATTGAGCGCTCGCTCTGCTTGCGGCTGCTCGCGCCTTTGTGGTGGAGCACCTCCACGGCGGGGTAGTAGTAGACACGCCAGCCGCGCGCCTTGATGCGGAAGGCCAGGTCGAGGTCTTCGCCGTACATGAAGAATAGCTCGTCGAAAAGGCCCGCCTGGGAGAGGGCTTGCGCGCGCACCAGCATGTAGGCGCCCATGACCGAGTCTACCTCGGCGGTCTGGTCGTCGCTGAGGTAGGTGAGGTTGTAGCGGGCTGCCAGCTTGCTTTTGGGGAGGAGCTTACTGAGGCCGGTCAGCTTGAACAGGCTGGAGATTGGCTTGGGGAAGGAGCGGCGGCACGCCAGGTCGAGGCTGCCGTCCGGCTTGACCACCTTGGGGCCGACTATGCCCGCCTGGGGGTGCGTTTCGAGAAAGTCTACGGTGACTTGCAAGGCGTCTTTGGGGAGAACGGTGTCGGGGTTGAGGAAGAGGACGTGGTCGCAGGGGTAGGTGTAGGGTGAGCCGACCTTGAGCGGCACTTCACGTCGTGGCTGCGCGCCGCTAGGGGGGCCACTCGCATGGATGGAGGTGCCGCCTGTGCCTGCGCGTGGGAACTCACGCTGGGAGGCCAGCCAGCGCAGGCCGAGGTTGTTCGCGTAGCCGAAGCCGCCGTTGCGGTCGCTCTTGATGAGGGTGGCCTGGGGGTAGCGGGCGGCGACCATCTCCGCGCTGCCGTCGTTGGAGACGTTGTCCACGACGATTACGTGGTATTCGTGCTCGGTGCGGTTCGCGTAGACAGATTGGAGGCAGGTGGCGAGCAGATCGCGCGTATTGTAGTTGACGATGATGATCGCTACTCTTGACATGGGGGTATTATATCAAATGTGGAATGCGAAATTGGGAATGGGGGCCGAATGGCTACTAGGCCTTTGAGTTATACTCCGATTGAAGGGGCACTTAGAAACTGTCTGAAAACTAGCCAAGAATAGCACAGTCAGGCAGACTCAGGGTTATGATTACCAGTCAAACCCGAAAAGTCTACCCGACTGACCTTCATGATAACGAATGGAACGTAATCGCGCCACTTATGCCATCGGAACCGGATATGGGCCGCCCACGTCCAGGACGACCACGCCTTCACTGTTGGCGCGAGATACTCAACGCCATCTTCTATGTTGTGAAGAACGGCTGCCATTGGAGAGCACTCCCTCACGACTTTCCACCCTGGCAGAGCATCTACCACTACTTTCGACTGTGGCGTATCGATGGGGTGTGGGAGCGGCTCAACAAGGCACTGAGGGAGCAGTTGCGAGAGAAGCATGGTCGTCACAAGCAGCCAAGTGCCGCTATCCTGGACAGCCAATCGGTCAAGAGTGTAGAAGGTGGAGAAGAACGTGGCTACGATGCACACAAGAATGTGTGGGGCCGCAAGCGACATCTCATAGTGGACACGCTCGGCCTGGTTATGGAGGTGCTGGTGACTGCCGCTTCGGTGCAGGATAGGGAAGGAGGCAAGAGTGTGCTCCAAGCGTTGTATGAGCGTATCAAAAAGCCTCACCCTCGCTACCGGCACTGGTGGCGCTTCTGTCGCTTGCGCTTGATATGGGCTGATGGAGGTTACAGAGGGGAGTTGATTGAGTGGGTGAAGCAAAGGTTGGGTTGGGAGCTTTCGATAGTGGAGAAAGAGGAAGGGCAGAAGGGCTTTGTGGTCCTTCCTCGCCGATGGGTGGTGGAGCGCACCTTTGCATGGCTCAATCACTCTCGACGACTCTCCAAAGACTACGAGCGTTTGACCAAGACGAGCGAAGCCTTCGTCTATGTGGCGATGATCCGCCTTATGGTTAGGAAGTTGGCTCATACCTAATGGTTTTCAGACAGTTTCT
>JBAURA010000228.1:0-14157 GCA_049580985.1 Chloroflexia bacterium | reverse complement strand
GCCTCATTCTTTGTGCGGCGTGACTGGACCCGTGGGCGCAATTGGGTCGAGCGGTGTGATGTCATCGACCGGCACCATTACATAAGGCCGCCGTGCGAACCGGTGGACCTCATCCATGAATCCGGCCACGATCTCCTCGTTGGGCCTCTCCACGGCGTCGGCGGCGGCCCTAGCCATGGCGGGCGCCGCCCGCCCGGTGGCCTCCGGCACGTGCAGCATGAGCATGTTGCGCCTCGGCGAAATATCCTCGACCTTCTTAAATTGTGGCCGCGACTCAACTAATATCTGGGGCGGGAAATAAGGGTCGTCGGGTATGCCCTCGCGCACCTCGATCACGCCCATCTTGTAGAAGTCGTGGACCATCTGGTTCTTCTGGGCCAGGTTGTCTCCTTCCAGCACGCGGAACCAGACGGCGCGCTCCTGGAAGGCGGCGAGGCGTTCCTCGCGCGTTTTCGTCTCGTCCATGACAATCTTGTAACTCTCTTCACTCAACACATGGTTGGGCACACGAGCCGGCCAGAAGGTAGGCACGTAAGGATCGTAGTGGGGTCCGAAGCCCGAGTAATAGGCGTAACGGCAGCTGGCGGTATCCGCCTGCCAGGGTATCGCCATCCAGCGAGAGATATCTCCGGGACCCTGCGCGTAGAGCGGGCCTGTGGGACCGACAGCTACCTCTGGGCTCAGCACGGGGCCGTAGTCGGGCACAGGCTCGCCGGCGGGGCGATGCTTGATACGGAACGGAGATGAATACATAGTCGTATGTCGCACGGGCCAGGTCATCTCACAGCCGGGGTGGAAGGCATCGGCCAGGCAAAAGTGGAGCGCGGCCTGGTCCAGCGTGGCCGGCTGTTGCTCAAGCGGTACCTGGTCGAGGCTGCGCGCAGGCTCGGTCCGATGGCTCCAATCGTTGTCGAAATTCCCGTTCACCCACTGTTCCAGCAAATTCATCTGGGTGGGAGAGAGCGTCATGTGCTGCCGCGCCGAGACCGGGGGAAGGTTCATCGAGTCGCCATAGATCCAGGGCCAGGGCACCGGCGACTCGCCGTCACGGTCGAGCACGCGCATAGAATTGTATATCTGCTGGCGCAACTCCTGGTATTCGGAGCCATTGTCGGCCAATCGCGTCAGATATTCGGTCTCCAGGAAATTGTTCGGCCCGCCCCAGCCAAACTGCACCGCGAAACCCTGGTTTACCCACTGGAGGTTGCAGAAGCGCTCCAGGATCGGGTAGATGTCGTCCTTGAACGAGATGCTCGTTGGCTGCGGAATCCAGCCCGCCGCGATGTAAGCGTCGTAAAGCAGATCGTACATGGTGCGCAGGTCTATCACGTCGGGGGCGTAGTTCGGTGGCCCTATGATCACCCAGGCCTGATCGACCGGCACCTCTCGCCCGTCGATGGAGACCTTCGCCGTCACCGGGCCATCGGAAACATCGTCATACCAGCCGTCGTTGTTGGCGAAAGTGGTTATCTTGCCGCCGCTGGGCGAGGCCGACTTTCCGCGGCCACCCAGGAAAATGAGCCGCCCCTGCTCATCGGTACGCAACTCTCCCAGGTAAACGGTCTTGCCGAGGAACTTGCCACTGTTGAAGGCGTACTTGCTCCCGGACGCATTCGGCCCCTGGATGGTGCGAGGTCCAGGATCTATAGCCAGCCCGGTGCGGTCCTCACCCGTCACATCCTGGTTGCGAAGCTGGGTCTGGTGGGCTGACGATGCTTCCGGTATGTCGAGCGCGAGCTGGAATTGGTACCATGCCCCTTTCGTATTCGCCACGTGGACGGTCCAGCTAATATCGGCGTTGTCGGCGGTCAGTTCGGCCACAACCTCCCCTGCCGAGTTGTAGCCATAAACGCGAAAGCGCGCGGCCTGGCGTTTCAGCGCTCCCTGCCCATCTTTCCCATCCTTGTAAAAGCCTGGCGGCTCCGGCAGCGGCTGGGGCACCTCAGGTCCGATGAAATACTCTTTCTCGCTGTTGCCCACGCGCGCGATGCCGATGGCCGGGTGGATCGCCGCTCGCACTATCCTGGTATCCCTCTGGGCGGGCAGCACGACCACTGGGCGCGGCTCCACCGGCTCGCCTACCGGGATGCCGTCCACGTTGCGCCGGAACTCAGCGGCTGCTGCGTTTACCGATCCCGCGGGTTGCCCCTCCAGTTGCATGTATTCGAACATAGCGTATGATCCCTCCCTGAAACCATCAACTTGAGCGTTACGGCAACGTCATATCCAGGGATGGCCGATTCGTCCCGTAGCCTTAGGGCGTCGGGGGCACGGCGAAAATCCTGGGGATAGACGTGGCAAGACAGACAGATTGTAGCAAAGCGCTTCTGGGTTGTCAACGGAATTAGAGATGCTTTTCAGCAATGTATGATAACTAACGCACTACAAACCCGCGCGGGTTTGTAGTGCGTTTTTCATATAGGTCGTATAATTAAGCCTATGCCCACAGAAACCCCATTACATCATCAAACCGAATACAAACAACAACTCAAGCGCAGGCTTGAGCGCCCCATTGACGCCCGCGTGCGGCGGATACATATCGAGAGCAAGACCCTCGGCGTGAGGAAGACCTTTTACGTGGCCCTGCCGCCGGGCTACAGCAGGTCGGCGAACACGGGCCAGCGTTACCCCACCCTCTACCTCTTCAGGGGGCACCAGCGGGAGTGGATACACAGGCAGCAGGACCGTTCGCGGCGCGGGCGGACTGTGATCGACGTATATCGCGACCTGCTGGAGGAGGGGAAGATCGGCCAGCTGATCCTCGTCTTTCCCGGCATTTCCAGCGAGGACAACCGCGTGCCCGGCCTGCTGGTGAACTTCCGCGAGCCTGAGCTTGTGAAGAAGGTGCCCGGCGTCGGCACGGGCCGCTTCGAGGACTACTTCATCCAGGAGATCATCCCATACGTGGACGGCCACTACCGTACGGTTGCAGACAGGCAAGGCCGTGCCGTGGATGGCTTTTCGCTGGGGGGGTTCCAGGCGATCAAGATCGCGGCGCAACACCCCGACCTCTTCTGCTCGGCGGGGGCGTTCGACGGCACGTTCCTGTATGCCACCGACCGGGGCAGGTCGGTGCGCAAGACCGACCGGGTGTTGCGCAACCCCATATTCGCGCCCGCGTTCGGTTCGGAGCGCGACCTTGAGTTCGCGGCGGCCAACAGCCCGGCGAACCTGCTGTGGCGTGGCGATCGCTCGGCGCTGAAGGACGTGCAGTGGCTGCTCCGTAGCGGCCCCCGGATGGCTGAGCCGTGGCAGTCGAACTATTACCGCACCCAGCACGTGGTGGAGATAATGAGGGCGCGAGGCCTCGAGAATGGGCTGGACCCCGTGTTCGCCCGCGCCCGGCATAGCTGGTATTGGGCCGACCGCCACATGGCGGAGACGCTGCCGTTGCATTGGGGCGCGATGGGGACGATGGACGGTGGACGGTAGACGGTGGACGGTGGACGGTGGACGGTGGACGGTGGACGGTGGACGGTGGACGGTGGGAGCGTAAAACGTAAAACGCAAGAGACGCCTGACGCATGATCGTCTACCGTCTACCGTCCATCGTCCACCGTCCGCCACCGAACTTGACACTCAAGAGCCAGTGCCGTATAATTGACTGTGCCTCTGAACGGAGGCAGTTTTTCAGTAAGCAGATCGCATTCCGCGGTAGCTCAGTTGGTAGAGCGTCCGACTGTTAATCGGATTGTCCCAGGTTCGAGTCCTGGCCGCGGAGCCGAGTACGAGGGTAGAACTCTATGTTCTACCCTTTTTCTATGCCATAGTGGCGCTGATGTGGCAAAATAGGTGCGATGGGCCTACAAGATATTCCTGGGCAGCGGCGAGGGCTTGAATGGTTGTTCGTCTTGGCGGCGGCTGTGCTGCCGTTGCTGCTTGGGCAGCAAGTCGCTTCTACCACCGGCCAGGACCTGGGGGCCAAAGGCGACCTGTTCAACGTTACGGGTCTGCGCGAGAGCGAGCTTGGCGAGAGCGGCCCCTTCAGGTGGAGCGACGAGAAGGTTACCATAGATCTCCAGCCTTTGGGCTGGCCTCTATACACCACCCTCTACGTGCAAGGGGTGCGGCCCGAAGGTGAGCCGTTAGCGAGGGTAGGCGCTGAGGCTTACGGCAAAGCCCTCGGCGTGCGGGAGATACCGCGCAGCCCCACAACGCTTGAATACCGGCTGCCGGTGGCCTCGCTCCTGAGCATCAACCCCAGGATAGAGCTAACCAGCACCCTCTTTCAGCCACCAGGCGATTCGCGCACGCTCGGTATCGTCTACTATCGCGTGGAGCACCGGAGCGGGCCGGGGCCGTCGCTACCTGCTCCCTGGCCCGCCTTGCCCCTGGCCCTTAGTGTTGTGCTGGCATACGCGGCTGTGCGCGGCATAATGCGGATCTTCGGTTGGGGAGTCGGGGTCTCAGGGAGCAGGTTGTGGACGGGGCCGCTTATCTTCGCTGTGTCATGGGGCGTAGCGATTGGGGCGCTGAACGCGCTGGCCCGACCGTGGCTGGCCTTCTACAGTTGGTACATGATCGTGCCGCCCCTGGTCGCGCTCCTGATAGCTCCCTGGCTGGCTGCGTTGCGATCTCCAGCGTCCACAGTGGGAGAGGAGACAACGACCTTTGTGGCGGAACCGGCATTCGCAGAGAAGGCCTGGCCCATCGCGATCTCGGTTACCATCTCGTCCCTGGCACTATTCCTGTGGCACTTCCTCGCCCCAACCGAGCCGCCACGCGACGACCCGACGCACAATGTCGGTTGGGGCGTGTCTTTCTACACGGCCTTACCGTGGCCTCTACAAATCGCCGGGCTGACGATAGTGCTTGGCTCGCTCCTGTGGGCATGGTTCGCACCTCTCCCCACGCGGATGGCTGACGACGCGGCAGTGCAGTCACACAAAAGCAGCAAGGAGCGGGCAAAAGGTTTCTGGGATAACGTACAATCCGCATTCCGCATTCCGCATTCCGCAATTCCCCTGGTGGGTATGGCCCTCTTCGCGCTATTGCCGGTGGCCTACTCGGAGGGAGACAGCGACGAGTTCGACACCAAGATCCCGAAAGGGGCGATCTGGCGCGAGCGCGAGTTGCTGGACTTTTATCTGAAAGTGCGGCTGTGGCGCTTGCTGGAAGGGATCATGCGTCTACCATCGCACGTGTACGCGTTGGTGGCGGTGATCGCGGGGGGCATCTACCTGGCGGGCGCTGGGCTTTTAGGGCGGACGCTGGGCAAGAGCAGGTCCGACGCACTCGTTATCCTGGGCGCGCTGGCCGCCACCGGCAACATCCTGATCTTCTTCCGCTACGTCGAGAGCTATGCGCTGGTGACCGCGCTCAGCATCTTCGTATTGTGGGCGTGCTGGCGCTACACCGAGGGCATGTTGTCGTT
Source organism: Chloroflexia bacterium (assembly GCA_049580985.1). Taxonomy (GTDB): domain Bacteria; phylum Chloroflexota; class Chloroflexia; order QHBQ01; family JADMIH01; genus JADMIH01. Next base: position 8,783 of record JBAURA010000228.1, on the reverse strand, counting down.
CGGGGCGGTGGGCGCGCTGGCTACGCTCGCGCCGCTGGTCCACGGCTCTGCCCTCTGGTGGGGGCCGATGGTCGTAGCGGCGTGGCTGCTGCGCGCGCGGCAGATCCCGCCCGATAAGCGGTGGCGTATAGCTCTCTCAGACCTGCGCGACGGGGTATTTGTGGGCCTCGCAATAGTGGTGGTAGTGGTCAGTATCATGCTGATCGACGCTTACGATTGGGAGCGTTTGCAGGCTGGCCTGGAGGAGATGGGTGGGGGCGATGCGCGCACGCTTTTGCCCCTCTTCACGATAGAGACCCGTTTCGAGCATTACCCGTTCTTCTCGTGGTCGCACCTGGGGGCGGTGATACAGGAGCAGTTGCTGACCGCTCCCCTGGCTCTCGTAACGCTGGGGATCGTGGCTGTGCTGGCGTCGGGTGGCGTGCGCCAGGTGGCCCGGCGCACGCCGGCGTTCGTCACGCTGGCTGTGGGCGCGGCGGGGATGTTCTTCTACAGCATTTCCTGGAACCCCGACCTCGGCCCCCGCAACGACTGGGACCTCCTCGCCCTCCCGGCGCTCCCTCTCACCCTGCTGGCAATATACTTGCTACTACAACTTCCGACCGGCAAGGCCCGCAGGCTTGCCCTCACGGCCTACCTATCCGTCTCCGCAGTCCACACAGCAGGTTGGGTGCTCCTGCATCTGCTGGGGATACGGTACTGACGAGGGATCGGGGATTAGGGATTAGGGATTAGGGATTAGGGATTAGGGATTAGGGATTAGGGATTAGGGACTAGGATCGCAAGCCTAACCTGATACTTAAGGAATTTCCATTTCAGGTTAGGTTCTAATCCCCCTGATCTGTTCTGCTCACCTAAGGGATTTCCATGTGCAGAACAGATTCGAGCTAATCCCTAATCCCTAATCCCTGATCCCTGATCCCTGATCCCCGATCCCCGATCATGACGTATAATAGAAAGAAACATCGGTTAGAAGGAAGAAATAACAGTGGAAAGACAAGCGGCTATTGAGCGTCTCCTGGAGTTGTACGATAACCCTACACACTTTGGACCATTGGAGGGGGCCGACATTTCGGTGAAGGGGGGCAATCCCGGCTGCGGCGACATCATAGACATCCATATCAAAGTAGGTGACGCCGGCAAGGTCGAGCGAATCATGTTCGAGGGGGAGGGATGCACGATCAGCCAGGCGGCGGCGGAGCTGGTGTCTGACCGGATGGAAGGCTCCACGCTGGACGACATAGAGCACCTGGAGCACGACGTGATCATAGACGAGCTAGGACGCGACGTTGTGATGAGCCGGCCCCGGTGCGCTACCCTTGCGCTCGGCACGCTCAAGCAGGCCGTGCACGAGTATAAGACGAAAAGTCGCAAGCAACGTCTTTAACATAGTTCTTGTGATAGCGGACGGACAACAATTTGTCTATGCCTCCTTTTCGGGCCGGAATGCAAACCCCAATTAGGGATCCTTCCGATGGTCAAGGGGATCCTTTCATTACTCAAACAGAATTAAGAAGCTATTGCGTTTCTAAACCAAGCTCCTGTAAGGCCTCATAGTTGCCTTTATGTCAAGTCTTACAACAATACTGTGTAGGTAGTTTTGCAGAAAACAGCTTCAACCTAGCAATTTTGTGCCCACCATCTCCTTTATGGTTAGAGCTCTGCGGCGGATATGGTCCGACACAAAAGACTGGCGAATCTCACGAATTAGAAACTCACATTCCTCATCATATCCAGCATCTAAGAATCGAGAATAGAACTCAATTAATCCTACGTTCGCCAATGCGAGTTCTCTTTCGGTGTCTGTAGCTAGCCGAGTGCTTACTGTCGCAAATACAGGAAGGTTTTCTTCAGCCCAATTGTCGAAGGCACTTAGGGTGACTTCACGAGCTTCGTTTGGATTCATTTTAGCCAACAGATACATCATACGGTAAGTAATCTCTTCGATTGGTTGCACCGGATTCAAAGACCTCAGGAAGTCCAAAGCATCTGTGTAACGCTCGTTGTGAATGAGGCTCATTGCATGCAGATACGGATACGAAGTTTCGGCATCTAACTCTGCCAGTAAACTATCAAGAGTAACTGGTCGCAAATTGCCTTGTTGAACCCAGCCGCGCACGAGCCAAACAACACGCCATTCTGATCCACCCCCATTCAAATAGCGCGTAAGGATCTTAACTAGAATAGGCTCCGATACTCGGATGCTTATGTACATTAATTCCACCAATACTTCCTCATCTGAGGGTTCAGGCTCGCCAAGCGCAATTGCGGCTCGTTTAAGGTAGACCGCAGCTTGATCTAACCTATTCACTCCATAGAATACCGATGCCTTTAGCTTGAGATCCTCCGCAGTAGATTGCTTGACTTGTTCGATCCAATCTAGAGCCATGTTGAATTTCCCTAAGAACAAGCAACTCATGGCGATTTCGCGGAAATCTTGGTCGTCACGCCGAAACTCCTTCCAATGCAGAACTGCATCCAACAATGTTAGGAAAAAGAGCAATCCTGTAAAAAGCTGTAGTAATTCCTGGGCTGTTATGCGCTCGTTCTGTAGGATCTCCTCGATCGAGTGCCATAGTTGGAATGGCTCTGACTTAAGGATTGCGGCTCCCACCAGCGCTAGTGAGTCCGGCTGCAAGGGCATAGCTCCGTAGATAAGACCATAAAATGTCAGAACCCAAACGAAATATAGGGAAAGCGTAACAGTTAGGAATTTAATAACAGGCTTCCCTGGTTGACGCTTAAGCAACTCAATCAAGGATACGGTGCCAATGAAATAGGAGAATAAAGTCAAAATCACATACAATAGAGACACCACCAACCAGCCTGCTATGAAGAAAGTGGGCAGATCCAAGAACCAACTCATGCCGTAAAGAGCTATGACTAAGAAGAGCACTGTCATGTGAAGGCGGACTTGGTATGAAGCGTCGGTTGCAATGGCCGTGATGAACGGCCCTCTGTAACCATGCTTCTTGTAGTCAGCAATAATCCAAGGTACCTCGCTGATAAGTATCGCAGGCCAAACGAGAATATTTCTCAAAGTACGTGTGATCAATGAGAGACGATTGCGAAGCGATGTTATCCGACTTGATTTGTCTTCAACAATAGCTCTTTTTGTCTGCGCCCATCGTAAGGGGTCAACAAGCAGAAACAATCGACCACCCACTAAGTAACCCACTGAAAGTGCGATCCCTCCCAATACATAAAAGCCCGTAATGAGTGCAATTGCAAAATTGCTTATGAGTAGCCATAATAGATAAAGAAGGATCAGAATCAGAACAAGTCTAAAGATGAGACTCATCAATGACGACCAACTCTTCATTGCAATCTCTCCTGCTGTTAGCATCTAATTCGAGTCGGAAACTCTTTATACAGTTTCCTCAATTGCAGTTAGAAGTATAGCACCATTCACCCTTCTCGCGGGCATTTTCCCTCTTTGCACGTTGATAAGACATTTGCTCTAGTGTAGAGGAAAATAATAGTGCATATTCTGGAGGCAGGTTTTACCTCAAGAGCAAAGTGCCTAAGAGGGATCCTATATTGTTACAAACAGGGAGCAACTTCGGTGGACACACTAATGAGTTGAAATGGATTGCAATCCTTTGAATACGAGGCAAGACTTGGGCACAATACTGAACTGAATAATTCGCAGATCTTCTCTACTTATCAGCTATGACGTGTGAGCACTTTAGGCTCAAAGTTCGAGAGTTATGAGCATCAAAGTATTCGAAGCAAATGCGGACTCATGAACGAGTGTTATTGCAAACTCTGAGCGTCGCCAGCATATTCTTGGTATTGTGGGCATTTCGTGCTTCAAATTACACAGACACCGCACGTTGGCGTGCGCAACATAACCTATCAATCAGGTATTTGCGCCAAAGCAGGCCCATCAGCCACTTCAGCGTATCCCGGCCTCTTCTTGAACAGGCCGGCAAATTGAGCGACGATCACGATCAGAATGGCTACTACTGTCGCCCCCGCGGACATCAGGAAAACGGCTTGCGGGCCTAGCGAATCATACACGATACCCCCGAGCGGACCTGCGAGTAAAGGCGCTAACCCCCACATGCCCGCATTCATGATCCCTTGAGACGTCGAGGACCATTCGGGTGGACCCCAATCGGCAACCAGCCGTACCGTGGTGGGCAAGAACAAGCCAAAGCCAATCCCATGCAGTACTGCTACTCCCAGCACTAAAACGGGCGACGTTGCCCAGGCCAAACCGAGATACGAGCTTCCGAACAGCAGGTAGGCAAGCACCAGGGTCAGCGGGCCACCAAGGCGTTTCAAGATAGCGTCGCTCCAATGCATGATCGGCAGCTCGGTCACCGCCAGCACTGCGAAGAACAGACCGACCAGGAACTGCCCACCCGCTAACTTGTCCAAGTATATCGGTGCGAAGGTCGTGGTCACCGCCATGGCTAGCCCAAGCACAAAGGTTGCAACCAACACAACTCGCAGTCTTACGTCGGCGATAACCACTTTCAGACGAGGCCGGACGTGCGATTCAACGATACGATCCTCTTCCAGCAGCCTGGCGAAAGGGATCGCGGCCAGCAACAACAGACTCGCAACAGGGAACATCAGGAAAAAGCCCACCTCTTGCCACAGCGCGCCGCCGATCACGGATGCTATGGCCCAACTGAGGGAACCCCAGAGGCGCATCTTGCCATAGGCCAACCCCCGCCGAGCCGCCATGCGTGCCACCAAACCGTCGGAAATCGATAGGATAGGAGTAGCGACCACGGACAGGAGCGCCACCACAACCAGTAAACCGGCAAACGAGTCGGGTAGCGGCATCAGGAGCAGGGTGAGCGCCGTGGCGGCCAGGCATAAGATCAGCAGCCGTACGCGCCAACCGCGCCGGTCGGCCAGCGCCGATATGCCGGGAGCCACCAACAAGGATATCAGCGGCCCGACTGCCGCCAACAACCCGATCTCACTCCCAGACAGGCCATGACGAGCAAAGAATACGGCCAGGAAAGGTATGTAGGCGCCCTGGGCCGCGTAGCAAGCGAAGTAAAACAGAGCGCCCGAAGCAGCGGGGCCGAGGCGAATATGCCTCTTAGGAAGCAACGGCATCGCGCACCAACGTACTAAGAACTCAGGTCGAGGAGTCGCTGGCGCTGGTCGCCTTTGACCAACGTGATCGAGCCGGTGGGGTAGACCTGCAACGTGTACTCTTCGCCCCGCCAGACCGCGAGCACGGGGCCGGGCGGATTGCCTTTGAAAGTGACGTTGCCTTTTACTACCTCACCCTCGCGCTTCAGGCGGAGGGAGAAGCCGTGCCAGCTTTCCCGAAAGAGATCTGTGATCGCCTCGTAGGCCGACTCGAAGCGCGCGCCGTGGGCCTCCATCGCATTGGAGCGCAGGGTTATGGCCGTGCGGTAATTGGTCTGGGCACGGTCCTGCACTTCTTCTACTTGCAACAGTATCTCTTCCCAGTGGGTGCCCAGGGGCACGCGCACGTAGCCCAAATGCCCCTGCACGCGGTCGTCCGAGGAGAACCTGTAGCGCGGGTAGACCGTGATCTCGATCAGGTCGTTCACCTCGTAGCCTATGAAGAGAAGGCTGTTGGTATACTGCACCGCCAGCCCGATGAAGTCCTCGGTGAGAAGCGCGGGAGCGCCGGAGGCGGCCTCATCGCCTTCACCGTTGGGGCGGCGAGTGCGGCGGCGCGGCCTGGTGCGCCTGGTAGCCTCCGATGATGTATAATCTTCTTCGTATTCTTCGGTCATATTCTAGTATAACAGTTTTGAGGGGGAACAGAAGGCATGAGCATGAGACGACCGCGCTACGACATGGGCCGGGTAGATTGGATCGGGGCGGAAGCGGTGGGGGTGCCCGGCCAGCGCACCTTCCGGCTGGCCGTATATAGCAAGACTATGTCGGCCCACCTGTGGCTCGAAAAAGAGGAATTGCAGGCGCTCACCGAGGCCATCGCGCAGATGCTCCACGAGATCAACACGGAGCGCGGCCTACAAATCCCCCTGCGGGACCTGGGCACCGATAATCCCAAACCGGCAGGCTTCCCCGACCCCCCTGAGTTCGACCTGACTATTGGCGCGCTTGGCCTCAAGTACGACTCGTCACGCGAAGTGATCGCTCTGGAGGCCCATTCACGCGAGGACGAAGAGCAAGCGCCTCCGCGCTTCAGGTGCCTCACCTCGCGCGAGCAGCTTGAGAAGCTACAGGCCAACGCCCTGGAAGTGATCTCGGCTGGGAGGCCGCGTTGCCCCTTGTGCGGCGCGCCCTTGACCAACCCCGGTATGCCCCACTTCTGCCCTCCCACGAACGGCCACCAGAAGCTGACCGAAGAAGAATCATAGAAACAAAGATGAGAGGTCGCTACGCGACCTCTCATCTTTGTTTCTTCAGAAGGTATGTCAGCGGATCATATCTTTCACCTGGAAGAAGGCGTTGACGAAGCCGTCCATCCCTTCCAGCTTGCGCGAGTTCCAGTCGGCCACGCTAACGGTAATCAGGGGTCGCCCCGAGACCGATATGAAGAGCGTGCGCTTGACCCACACGAAGTACATCACCAGCAGCAGCAGGCCCAACACACCCAGCGCGATCCCCACAAAAATGGGATCTATAGTGTACAGCAGGGGAAGGGTAGCGGCGAACTGGGCGCGCGCAATCGAGAGGTAAACACCGGCTGCCGCCAGCCCCAGGAAGATCAGGCCGAAGAAGAGGCTCCAGCCGGATGAGCGCTCGGTAAGCGTGCCGACCGCATCGACGTCGCGCAGGAAGGCCGCGCGCACTACGCTGGGTGCGAGCAGGATCACCCGCTTGTTGGTGAGATAGAGCGCGCCTAGCTGGAACACCACGCTCTCCTCCGGCAATAGCTCGATTGCACCCTTGGGCACCACCCTTGAGGCGGCCTGCGCTGATTGAGCGGGCACCGCGGGAGCAGCCATAGTACTCCCGCCGGTCATGCCGGAGGAGGCCGTGCCTGCGCCGACGCCCTGGCCGCGCACGGGCTGTCCCGACAGAGAGGAGCCGGCCATTCCCGCCCCACCGCCATAGGGTGAGGTGCTTGCCAGGGTGGGAGCGCCGCTCATGCCATTGGAGGCATAATCTCCGGCTGTAGATTCGGCTGTGGGCCGCGCATCGTAACCCGGGTTCGCGACGTGCGAGGGCGGTGGAGCAGGAGCCTCATACCCCGCCAGGCCGGTGAGCACGAGGCCGCACCGGGGGCAGGCGTGCGCGTCGGGCTGTACAGCCCCACGGCAGCGCGGACAAACTATCAATGTAGCCAAGTAGCCTGTTTCCCTTCGTGTCGGTTGTCGGTTGTCGGTTGTCAGTAGGAATCTGGTCTGCTGTTCAGAATTAGGATAAAGGGAGTGCAGGGGCGCTCCCCTGCCGGGGGTTTGGGGGTGTCCCCCAACTTTCCATACTTCTCTTTCTCCCCTCCCACATGTGGGGAGGGCCGGGGCATGTCTTCTATTACCGCCAAGTAAGTTTGCTCTACCCCAAGTCCTGAACGCATACTGGCCGTCTGCCGTTCGCCTGATTGGTGAGGAAAGTATATCATAGTGGATATGTACCCGCAATCGGACGAGAGTGCACAACGTGCATAGGGGCGACGGAAAAGAGCCGGGGCCGCTCGAAGGGTGGCTGCGCGAGAAGATACGCCATACCGGGCCGATAACGGTGGCCGAGTTCATAGGGCACGCCCTCTATCACCCCCAGTACGGCTACTATACGACCGGGCCGAACATCGGGCCGCGAGGCGATTTCGTTACCAGCCCTGAGGCATCGCCCGCGTTTGGGAAGCTGTTCGGCATACACCTGGCCGAGATTGATGCCCTGCTTGGCAAGCCCCACACGTTCCACGCGATAGAGTTCGGGCCGGGCCGAGGCACGCTGGCGCGCGACCTGCTGGACGAGATGCGTAGCGCGCACCCAGACCTTTATGCCAGGCTAAGATACCGGCTGGTGGATGTCAGCCCCGCACTGCGAGAGGCGCAGCGAGCGAAGCTTCTACCCGATCATGGGGAGAAAGTCGAGTGGCACACAGACGTATCGGAGATACCAGTCGGGGTCGAGGGTGCGGCAATTGCAAACGAGCTAGTAGATGCCTTCCCCGTGCATGTGATCGAGAACAAAGATGGGGTGCTTGGCGAGCAGTATGTGGCCCTGGACCGGGAAGAGAAACTGGCGATTACGTTGCGGCCGCTGTCTGACGAAAGGCTGTCCGCTTTCCTCGTGGAAGAAGGGATCGAGGTCCAACCGGGCGAACAGGTAGAGGTCAACCTGGCGGTGCAGGGTTGGCTGAACAGCCTCGGTGCGGTGATGACGCGCGGAGTCGCCACGCTGATCGACTATGGCGACGAAGCGCCCGCGCGCTACTCGCCGGCCCGCAGGGAAGGCACGCTCCTCGGCTATTACGGAGGGAGTGTGACCGACTCGATCCTCGCCCACCCAGGCGAGCAAGATCTGACCGCGCTGGTGGATTTCACAGCCCTCAAGCACGCGGCGGTGAGGGCGGGGTTCAGTGTGCTTGGCATCACCCGGCAGGCCAATTTCCTGCTGGGGCTGGGGCTTGGCACTAAGCTGAGGCCGGAATCGTTGGTGGAAGCGGGCAACGTGGATGCTGCCTTGCACTACCGGCGTGGGCTACAGAGTCTAATCTCTATGGAGGGCTTGGGCAGGTTCCACGTACTGATGCTGAGTAAATGGGTGGATTTGGACGCGGGGCGGCAATCGCTTTCGGGGTGGAAGTACGCGGGCGCTTAGGGAACCTGCTAGAAACGGGTCGTAGGGGCACCCCTTGTGGG
>JBAURA010000227.1:0-16708 GCA_049580985.1 Chloroflexia bacterium | reverse complement strand
CTCCCCATTCACCGACAACTGACAACTGACAACTGACAACTGACAACTGACAACTGACAACTGACAACTGCCTACCGTCAGTCCGGCACCACCACCTTCTCTATCCCCTCTTCCGGCTGTGGGAATTGCGGGTCCATGGCCTCCAGGGTGTCGGCTATAATACGGGCTATCACCAGGTTGCGGTACCACTTCTTGTTGGCTGGGATGGCGTACCACGGCGCGTAGTCGGTCGAGCACTCGTTGAGGGCGTCTTCGTAGGCTTCCATATAGCTGTCCCAGTAGGCGCGCTCTCCCAGGTCCGTCGACCTGAACTTCCAGCGCTTCTCAGGCGTATCTCGGCGGTCTTCCAGGCGCTTCTTCTGCTCGTCCTTAGAGATGTGTAGATAGAACTTGAGGATGACGGTTCCACTTTCGTGGACGGTGCGCTCCCAGTCGTTGATAGCCTCGTAGCGCTTCTTCCAGACCTCCTCCGGCACCAGCTCGTGCACGCGCACTACCAGCACGTCCTCATAATGCGAGCGGTTGAATATTGTGATCATACCGCGCCCCGGCGTCTTTGCATGGATGCGCCACAGGAAATCGTGCGCAAGCTCTTCCGGCGTGGGCGCTTTGAAGCCCCACACGTGGCAGCCCTGTGGGTTTACCCCCTCGAAGACGCCCCGGATCGTGCCGTCTTTGCCCCCGGTGTCCATCGCCTGGAGCACTATCAACAGGCTCTGCTTCCCCTCGGCGAAGAGGCGCTCCTGTAGTGCGTCGATGCGTACGAGTTCTCTCTGCAATAGTGGAAGGGTTTCTTCCTTGCTGTCGTAGCTTTCCGATTCCTCCGGGTCTATGTCCTTCAGGCGAATTCGCTCGCCTGGGCGGACCCTGTAGCGCGGGTAGTCAGGCTTGGGACTGCCATCGCCCACTACTTTCTCAGGCTCGACCACCATTGCGGCAGCCTTGCGGCCCTTATTCTTCTTGTTATCCTGGTCCGCATTCTTCTTGTCTTTATCTTTGTTCTGCTTGTCTCTCCCCTTCTTCGACGTGCCGTTATCCCTGGGCATGTAGGCCTCCTGCGCTCTTACTTAGTTAGCCATTATACACGATTGATTATAAGGTCCAGCCATACGTCACGCCCAGCCAAGATTTAAGAGCGATTTCAAAAGCCGTAGGGGCACCCCTAGTGGGTGCCCTCTCCGAAGAGTTGGATCTTGCCTGAACAGGGCACCCACTAGGGGTGCCCCTACACAAGCCTCCGTTTTGTTAGGCGTTCTTAGCCATCCTCAGGACCGAAGGTCACAAAAGCTGCTCCCCAATCCCTCAATCCCTCAATCCCCTCCCCATCCCCCCACATTGACGACTTACTGCTGGCAGTGTAAACTGGTTCGGGGGTATTTAACCCCGACGATAGGAGTATCTACAAACATGATGAATTTGAATATTGACGTTCACCTCAATATGGAACGTGGTATGTATGAGCGCCTGGTTGAGCGGGCGCAAGAGCTAGGCGTGCCATTGAGCGCGGTGGTGCGCGACGCAGTCGCCATGTACTTCGCTACCGTGCCCGCCCCGCCCGAACGGAACCCCACCTCATCTATCCCCGACGACCCGATCTGGACCCTGCCCACCCTGCACACGGTGTATGGCGACCTGACTGTACCGGCAATGATGGCCGAGAAAAGTGGTGGGCACACAGGCAATAGTGGCGAAGGGAGACCGGGATGATGCAGAAACGCACCATCTTCGTCAACTCAAGCGGCTGGCTGGCTCTCTATAACACCAATGACCCGAACCACCCCGCCGCCGTCCAGCTATGGGAGCACCTGCGCAACCAGCCCGTGCGCTTCGTCGTCACCGACTACGTGCTCGACCAGGTATACAGCGCCCTCAAGATGTTCGGGTCTTTGCAAGCCGCGCAGGCCGTGCACGACCTCATACGGAACTCGCAGCTCATACGCTTCTTCATGACCGACACGGTTATCTTCGACCGGGCCTGGCGCGTCTTCGTGGAGGACGATCACCCCCACTGGACCTTCACCGATTGCGTGAACTACTCCGTGATCCAGTACCTCGGCATATCCGAGGTATTCACTTTCGACTCCAACTTCAGCCACCCAGGACTGGCGATCATACCAGGCTCGGGGCAGTAGCTCCGACGGTGGACGGTGGACGGTGGACGGTAATTACGAATTACGAATTACGAATTACGAATTACCGTCCACCGTCCACTTACCCTGCTCCCTGTCCTACCCAGATCTCTCCATCCTCAAAGTATTCTTTCTTCCAGACCGGGACCGTGGCTTTTAGCCTATCGAGCGCTTCGCTACACGCGGCGAACGCTTCGGCCCTGTGGGGGGCTGAGACCGCTATCACTACACTGATCTCCCCGACGGCCAGCTTCCCTACTCGGTGGCGCATGGCAATCCCATGGAGGCCATGCTTCGTAATCATTTCTATGCCGATGCGGCGCATCTCCGATTCCGCCATCCCCGCGTAGGCTTCGTATTCGAGGGCCAGCACGCGCTTCCCCAGATGGTTGTCGCGCACCGTGCCAACGAACGTGACCACCGCGCCATCCCAGGACGTCAGCACCGCGCGCACCAGGTCGTCCACCGATAGAGGGCTGCCGGTGACCTCGAAGAGGGAGTGCGGGATTGCGGATTGCGGATTGCGGATTGCGGATTTCATTTGCTCTAGCCGCCGCTTACGGGGGGTAGGAAGGCTATCTCATCGCCTTCATTCACCTGCTCGTCGGGCTTCGCATACGTGCCGTTGATGGCGAAGGCTGCCGTGCCCGTGTGAGGGACGAGGCGTGGGTAGAGGCTCGCCATGCCTGCCCACACGTCACCCACGCTGGCGCCTTGCTCGATTTCGAGGGCGTTCTGAGACGCACCTACCGCTTCGCGCAACGATGCAAAGAGTAGCACTTTTACCTTCATTGCTTGTTTCCCTGTATCCAGTCTGTTTCGTTGTCCATTGGCTATTGGCTAGTGCTATTGTACGTATTTATGGTGGAGATCACAAAGAGAGGCGGACCTTGAAGGTCCGCCTCGTCTCTATCTCCTCAGTCGGAGAGTGCTACCTGCTAGGCGTCTCGCAGTTGGGATAGAAGGTATTGGCTACTATCTTGCTTGCCTGCCCCCTGGTGGCATTCTTGCCTGGCCGGAAGTATGGGCGGTTGTCGGGTGGGTTGCATGGCTCACCCTCTCCCCCGCATGGGTAACCTGACATTATCCCTCGATCTGCCAGCCTCCATATCCAGTCGTAGAAGGTGGAGCCAGGGAGTACGTCCTCAAACTGCTGTGCTCCAGGAGGATCGGAGTAACCGGCAGCTTCGGAGACTATCTTGGAGAGTTGCCCCCTGGTGACGTCGGCGTTAGGTCTGAAGTATGGCCTGTTGTCCGGGGCTACGCAGGGTTCGCCTGGACCACCACACGGGTAGCCGGATACGATGCCCCTGAAGGCCAGCCTCCATATGAAGTCGAAGAAGGTAGAGCCGGGGGGCACGTCCTCGAACTGTTGCGGTCCCGCAGGATCGGAGAAGCCAGCCGAGTTAGACACTATCTTGGCTAGCTGGCCCCTGGTGACGTTGTTGCTCGGCCTGAAGCAGGGGTTGCCCGTCTCACAGCCCGAAGTATAGCCGTTGATGATGCCCCTACAGGCCATACACCTGACGAACTCGTAGAAAGTGGAGCCTTCCGGCACGTCCGTGAACTGGAGTGTGCAGGACGTGGGGGTAGCGGTAGGGCCGCCGGGGGTCTGGGTAGGAGGCACGGTATTGGTGGCGGTCGGTATCGGCGCTGTGGGCGTGGCGGTAGCTCCGACCGGAGGCGTGCAGCCTGGGAATTTGAACGAGCCGATGCGCGTTCGCCAGTTGAAAGCGCTCGTGACCGAGTAATACTCCTGGGTGTACCAGAAGGTGCAGTCGTCTACGGGGTCTACGTTCATGGAGCTATAGTCGCCCCAGCGCCCGTTGGTGCCTGTCTGCGAGCCGGTGCCGTTGACGATGGTGCCCTCACCCTGCGGCATCGTGTTGAGAGGATCGGTCACCAGGCGACCCGAGTACCTGACCGACGGGAAGACGGTGCTGCTGGAAACGCTGTAGCCGAGGGCCATGTTGCCCTGGTTGTCCTGCGCTATACTTCCCATCCAGTGGTGGTTGGTGTCAGGGTCGTAGGTGCTCTGCTGGAAGAGGCTGGGTGTCCCGCTGATGCCACGTAGCTCATACCACCGGATAGCGACCTTATCGCTGGCCGCATCAACCGTGTGGTTGAAGAGGACCGACTCGTGGCTGCCGAAGTTGCGATATGTGGCCCGGTACATTACGCGGTCTGAGAGACTATCGAGTCTGCTCGCGGTGCCCGGCTGGGGCACGCAGTCGTCGCCGGGGGTGCCGCACATTATCCCATCGAAGTTCGCCAGGTTGGGCGGTACGATCTTGGGGAGAGCGGTGAAGGTCGAGTTGGCGGGAGTGACGAAATCGACGTGGAAGCGCCACATCTGCAACTGGTCGGTGGGGATGTTAGGCGGGTCCCAGGCCGAGTCGTCGATCTCCACAAACAGGTTGGGAGCGCCCGCGGGCGGCAGGGTCATGCCTTCCAGGTCGGTCGGCTGTTGCCCACCCCAGTTCTGAGGGGGTAGACCAAAGTAGACGTACGACGCCGGTAGACCCGCCAGCATGTTCGTCCGGTCGAAGGCGTAGTTGCCGGCGCCCAGGAACGCGGTGGGTGGGTTGTTGAACTCATTGTTGGACATGTAGTACGCATCCGGCCACACACCTATCTTCTGGTAGTCACCGAAGCGGGTGGCGCTCTCGAACTGAAGGAATGCGTAGCGGTGATAGCTGCCCATGGGATCGCCCGTAGTAGAGACGGCGATACACTGGGTGAAAGGCGGCGCGGTAGTGAACTGGTTGAGCACCCAGCGGTCGGCAAGCTGGTCGTACTTGACGATGGGGTCGCCGTCGTTGCGGGTCTGGCAAGAGCCGCCGAACCCTGCCCACAGCGTGTTCATCGGGAGGGGCGCCGACATCGGTAGGCCACTCTTGCTGAACACCTGGTACGCCGTGTTAACGGTCTGCACGTAGTGGTTTGGCCCTACGTCGCCGTTGGTGTCGGGCGGAGCGCAGGCACAAGAGCTGGTGGCGAAAAGAACGCCGTCGATGTTTATGATGGGCGTTGGCATCACCATCGGCCCCCAGCCAAACTGCACCACGGGGTCCGAATACTCGTTGCCGGGGTTGGGGAGTACGCGGCGACCTATTTCGCGCTCGCCGCTCGTTTTTGGTTGCGCGGCGGCGGGGGGGATGTCGCGCAGGGGCGGCGACACGTCGTGCTTCAACTCGCGCACAACAATCGGCCCGGTGATGGCTGCGTTAGATAAAGCGCCCTGCTTGGCCTGTACCTGCGTGCCCGTGGGTGCGCTCGCCTGGATACCGGCGCTAGCGACGCCCACCGATAGCGCCACGATTGCTACAAGCGCCAGCATGGCGATAAGCCAGTGCCGCATGCTCTTAAAATAGTTGCCCGAACGTGACATAGTTAGCTCCTTCCATTACTACCAGAAACAATGTATCGGAAATGTATTACCGTTGCGCCCTGCGTGAGCTATGCTCTATTGACCATATTCAGTTGTAGGGTGGGTGCTCGGTCGCCCAGCCAGGACAGGCGGGAGGAACGATATGATCAGTTGCACCGCATACACAAAAGGGCTGCGGTGATTCAAGGGAGGATCAAACGTGGTGCGCGACTGGCCGCGGACATCCACTAACTTATATCTATATCAAAGTTGACAGGCATATGTCAAGGAAAACATGTACGAAAAATGAACTAAAAGGGAATACTCTTCTCGCACGAATATTCCCTGGGGAGCGAGACGCCCCTATGCGTGAGCACTATGCGCCCTATTTTCGTAAATCTGAACGCTTTACGGTGGAAACGTCGTAGGGGCACCCCTTGTGGGTGCCCTCTCCGGGCGAGTTCCCGGTATGCGAAGAGGGCACCCACAAGGGGTGCCCCTACGACCTGGTTTTCTCTACCCCAAAATCTGACTGTTACCTGTTTCCACCAACTTGACAACCTCCCAACCTTCCGGTATCATACCCACATCAGCCGAATAGGCACGAGGCGATTACTCCGAACATTCCCTCGGAGGAGCCGCGCTTCGGAAACGTGTAACCGCATATGCGAGGAGGCATGCGGTAGGCACGACTAAGTTGCGCCGGGAGTTCCCGTTACAGAACTGGGGTATGTCAGCAGGCAAAGCAGCCAGGCAGGAGTACCCGACGAGGCCGCGTGCGATTGCGCGGCGAACTGGGGTGGCACCACGAGTGATTAGCTCGTCCTCATGCGGAGGACGGGCCTTTTTTATTGCGGATTTTGGATTTTGGATTGAGCAGAAGGTATCGACAATGGTTGGATACTCCGGCAATCCAAAATCCAAAATCCAAAATCCGAGGGCGCTATGCAAAAGATACTGATAACTGAGCCGTTGCACGAAGCCGGGACCAAGGCTTTGGAGCGTGAGTTTGACGTAGAGGTGCGCATGGGGCTGCCCGCCGAGGCGTTGGCCGGCATCATCGGCGGCTACGACGCCGTGATCACGCGCTCGGGGACGGCAATGCGCGCCGATATGCTGGAAGCGGGGGTGCGCGATGCCGGCAGGCTGCGGGTGGTGGGACGCGCCGGTATCGGGGTGGACAATATCGACATCAAAGCCGCCACCGCGCGGGGCGTGGCCGTAGTGAACGCGCCCATCGGGAACGTGCGCGCGGCGGCGGAGCACACCATCGCCCTCATCTTCGCGCTGTCGCGCAACGTGCCCCAGGCCCACAATCTACTGCACGAGGGGGTGTGGGGCAAGAACCACTTCATGGGGTGCGAGGTGGCCGATAAGACGCTCGGCATCATCGGGCTGGGCAAGGTCGGCACCCAGGTCGCCCGGCGGGGGCTTGCGCTCGATATGAAAGTCATGGCGTATGACCCCTTCGCCTCGCAGCCCCTGGAAGGCATCGAAATGGTAGCCTTCGACGATTTACTCAGGCAGGCCGACTACGTGACCCTGCACGTGCCCCTGACGCCCCTCACGGCGAATATGATCGGGGAGCGGGAATTGAGAATGATGAAGGAGTCGGCGTTCCTGGTCAACTGCGCCCGCGGCAAGGTGGTGGACGAGGGCGCGCTCTACACCGCGTGCAAGATGGGCCATATAAAGGGCGCGGCGCTGGACGTATACGCCTCGGAGCCTCTGAAGGGCAGCCCGTTGCTAGAGTTAGAGAACGTTATCATGACCCCACACCTGGGCGGGACCACCCACGAGGCTATGCGGGCATCCGCCTTGGAGGTGGCGGGCCAGGTACGGGCGGTGCTCCTGGGCGAGTACCCGGCCCACATCCTGAACCCGGAGGTGTTGCTTCCCGTCGCGCCGATCATGCCATCCACCTTGAACGTGTGGGATGGGTTCCGGCGGGTCATCTTCGATTGCGATTCCACCCTCACCCGCATCGAGGGGATAGACGAGCTGGCGGCCATGAACGGCGTGCCCCACGAGATAGCCCATATGACCCGGCAGGCGATGGATGGGCAGATACCGTTCGAGGAGATATTCGGCAAAAGACTGGAAATCATCAAGCCGACGCGCAAGCAGTTGGCGGGCATAGGCAAGTTCTACGTATCAACCCTCATGCCCGACGCCGCGCCGGTGGCCGAGGCGCTCCAGGGGCTTGGCGTCGAGGTCCACATCGTATCCGGCGGCTACCGCGAGGCGCTGCTCCCCGTGGCCGAGAAGCTGGACGTGCCGCCCGAGAGAGTACACGCCAACGACCTTTATTTTGACGACAAGGGGGATTACACAGGCTTCGATATGCAGAATCCCCTCTCCAGGTCGGGAGGCAAGGCCGACGTAATCAAGCACTTGCCGCGCGAGCCGCGCACGATGCTGGTAGGCGATGGAGCATCGGATGCCGAGGTGGGCGCGAAGGTAGAGCTATTCGTGGGGTTCGGCGGCGTCGAGCGGAGGGACGCGGTGCGTAACGTAGCGCCCGTCTACTTGAACGGCGAGAGCCTCGCCCCCCTGCTGGTCATGGCGGCGGGCCTCGAAGGCACGTGCACGCTGCTCAACGACCACCACTATCGCCCGCTGGTGGTGAAGGGACTGTCGATCCTGATGCGCGAAGGCGAGACCGACTATCGACCCGAATACAGGCCCTTCTTCGACAGAATACGCAAGTTCTGTCTTGAGGGCGTCTAAGGATAAGGACTGAGGACTGAGGACTGAGGACTGAGGACTGAGGGGTACGAATGGAATAACCCCAAGAAACCTCCGCGTTCTCCGCCTCTCCCGTTCTCCGCGATTTCAACACACTATCCTCAGCGAAATCTCTAAGGTGAGTAATTCCGTACCATAGAAAGGAACGAACATGCAACTGAGAATACCCGGTCCAACACCCGTGCCTAATGAGGTATTGGAGGCTATGCACCGGCCCATGATCTCGCATCGTGGGGGCGAGTTCCACGATGTGATGCAGGATGTTACCGAGCGGCTACAATATTGCTTTGGCACCAGGGGCAATGTGCTTGTTTTCCCAGGAGCGGGCACGGGCGGGCTTGAGGCTGCTATAGCTAACCTCTTTTCGCCCGGCGATAGGGTGATCTCGGTGTCGGTAGGGGCATTCGGCGAGCGTTTTGCCGAGATCGCCGAGCGGTTCGGCCTTGAGTTGGTGCGCGTGCCCTCCCCGTGGGGCGAGGCTGCCGACCTGGGGCGGCTCCGCGAGGCATTGGAAGCGAACGAGGGCGTCAAGGGGGTGCTCATCACGCACAACGAGACCTCCACCGGCGTGCAAAACGACGTGGAAGAGGCCGCGCGCCTCATCAACCAGTATGCAGCGAGCCGAAGAGAGCGACCCTTACTGCTGGTGGACGCTATTTCCTCGCTGGGGGCTGTCGATATCCCCGTGGACAAATGGGAAATCGACGTAATAATAACGGCCTCGCAGAAGGCCTGGATGGCGCCGCCGGGCCTAACCATGCTGTCGGTGAGCGCACGGGCGTGGGAGGCCAACCGCACGGCGCGCCTGCCCCGGTTCTACTGGGATTTCGCTGAAGCCAGGCGCTTCCTCGCGAAATGGGAGACGCCCTATACGCCCGCCGTATCGCTACTCTACGGATTGCGGAAGTCGCTACACCTCATGATGGACGAGGGGCTGCCTGCCGTCTTTGCCAGGCACGAGCGGCTGCGCGATATAGTGAGACAGGGCGCCCGTAGGATAGGGTTTGGCATGTTCGCGGCGGATAATGTAGCCTCGCGCACGGTGACCGCCCTGGTACCGCCCAACAACCTGTCTGCCAAAGAAATCGTGCAATCGATGCGCACCCGTGGGATCATAGTCGCCGGAGGCCAGGGTGCATACGAGCACAAGATCGTGCGCATAGGCCACATGGGCTTCGCCCGCGAAGAAGATATGCATGAAGTGCTGGGAGCATTAGGCGAGATAGTAGAGGTGCAAGAAACCGCCCCAACCAGGGCCTAGAAGCCTCCCCAACCCCCGCTCACATCTCCTCCCAATCCCTAACCCCCAATCCCTAACCCCCAATCCCTAACCCTCATCCAATGAGTCGCAGGCGATCCAGTTACAGTGGCAGCTATTCGGGCCTTTCACGCCGCGACAAGGGAAGGAAGGTTCCTTCGCCCCTGCCCTATCTCATAATCGCGATACTGGCGGGTGCCGGGCTGGGGTACTTCCACCTGTTCGCTTTCAAGAGCCTTTCGGGCACGGTCAGCGATTCTTATACCAGTTCGCCGCTCGCGGGCGTGCCCGTAGTGGTAACCGGGGGTGTATCCCCGCTCGCTACTCCCCCCGCACCTCCAGCCGTCTCGATCACGGCGACTACCGGGCCGAAAGGAGAGTTCCACTTCGAGAAGGTCCCAGACTTGCCGGTTGTGTCGGTGGTGGTGGACGGCTTCACCGCACAAACTGTGGAGGCGGCGGGCAAGAGCAGCATAGAATTCAAGCTGGTTCCCAACGTGTTGCGTGGCATGGTGCGGACGCCCGACGGCAACCCCGTGCCGGGCGCGAGCGTGATCTCAGGCAAGACCCGCGTGCTGGCGGGCGCTGACGGGCGTTATGAGATCCGGGGCATGGCCGAGGACCGCAAGCTGGTGATCAAAGCGCCCGGCTACCTGGCTTCGTCGGTGGAGGTGGCACAGGTCGTTACCCAGGACGTCACGTTGCAGCCTTTCGTCGCGAAGGCAATCTATGTTAGCGCGGACTCCCTCGCCACTCCCGGCAAGCTACAGGCCCTCATAGACCTGGTTGACCGCACGGAATTGAATGCCCTCGTAATCGATGTGAAGGCAGACAACAGCGGCGACGTGCTCTACGCGAGCGCACTGCCCCTGGTCCATGAGCTAGGCACTTCCAGCGCCTTCATCCCCGACCTAAACGGGCTGCTGGCCCAGCTAAAGGGCAAGGGGATCTATACGATAGCGCGGCTGTCGGTCTTCTGGGACCAGGCGCTCACGAGGGCCAAACCCGAATGGGCGCTCCTGAGCAAGAAAGCGCCCGGCCAGCCCTGGCTGTCGGGCAACGGCTCGCGCTGGGCCAACCCCTATATGCCCGAGGTGTGGGACTATAATATCGCTATAGCCAAGGAAGTGGCGCAGAAAGGCTTTGACGAGGTACAGTTCGACTTTGCGTACTTCCCGTCGGTAGGCGAGCTTGACGACATCGAATACGGCCCCCAGGCCGTGGGTAAGAAGCGGGTGGACGCTATCAACGGGTTTCTGGAACGAGCCTACGGGGAGTTGTCCCCCCTGGGGACCTACGTTGGCACCAACGTGCTTGCCTTCACACCCTTCGTGAACGACGACATGGGCATCGGCACAAACCTCGAAATGCTGGGGGCCAACACCGACTATATATGCCCCTACCTCTATCCGTCGGACTACCCCGACGGTTTCGCGGACTACACCCACCCCGCTGAGCACCCATTCGACATCGTGGCGGGTACCATGCAGCCTGCCGTCAACCGGCTTGCGAACGCCGGGGCGAAGGTCCGTCCGTGGTTGCAGGACTTTACCATCAGGAACGTGACGTATGATGCCGCCAAGGTGCGAGCCGAGATAGACGCGGCAGAGCAGAACGGGGCTGCCGGCTGGATGTTGTGGAACTTTGGCAATACATATACTGAAGGCGCGCTGAAGGGGCCTTAATACCTGACCGATCACTCGGCGACGAGGGCAACCGGATGTTCCGCAGATCTCCTGGCCCTGATACCGAGCAATACCCCACCGCTAGCCACAAACATGCCGGCAGCGAACAGGAATAACGCTGTATACCCCAGGCCAGTCTGCGCCCCGTTAGCCCAGTCTACAAGTGGCCCGGCCAGCCCCGCTACAGCGGCGGCGCCCGCCGTGCCGATATTCGCCAGCCCAAAGAAGCGCGCGGCCTCCTGTGGAGGTACCAGATCGGCGGTTAGCGCCCAGTTCGCTCCCGCGAACGCGGCGGTGCCGATTGCCATCAGCCCACCAAATAGTAAGATGTGCAATGCGCTCTCTGCGACGATAAGCAGCACGACCCCCACAACGCTCAGCGCCACCCCCAAGAGCATCAAAGGCAGGCGACCAAATCGGTCGGCGGCCCACCCTGCCGGTACGCTCCCGATCACCGTCAGCAGCGCGAGGCCGGCCAGCAGAGTACCGGCTTCATCGGTAGCGTGTGCGGGGTCCAGGTGCAATCTGTCAACTATGAAGAATAGCCAGAATCTACTCACAGCATAAGCGCCGAGTAGAAACAGGAACCGGCAAGCGACGAGCCAGACAAAGACGCTATACTGTCGGAAATCGAGCCTGAAAGCCCCTGCCAGTGTAACGCGCCTGGCTATAGGGGTCACAACCTGATGCGGCTCACGGACCAGTACGACGGTGAGCGCGAAGGTGAGGACGATCACAGCAGTTAGCGCAAACAGCGCAGGCCCGATCTGCCCACCTTCGAGGAGCTGGCCCAGCAGGGCGAAACCGACCAGGGCGCCTCCTATATCCATCAATCCCTTGAACCCAGAGGCCGTACCGCGCAATTGGGGAGGCACGAGGTCGGGGATGAAGCCTTGTTGTGCCGCCTGTGCTACGCTTGCCGCCACCTGGATAAGCACAAAGCTGAGGCATAGCCCGATCAGGCCCGGTGCAAGCCCAAACGTCGCCAGGCTCGCCAGGACCAGGGCCACCGCCAGCGCCAGGCTGCCCCGTCGGCCCCAGCGAGGCCGCAGGTGGTCGCTCAGGCTGCCCGCGACAGGCTGGACCAGCATAGCCAGCATTAGACCGGCGAACGTGAGCAGGCCAAGAGTGGTAGCCCTGGAAGTGTCATCGGTCAAGCCTAACAATTGGCTGGGCAATAGCAGGGTAGTTATGCCGTCCGACAGCATACTCAATCCCAGCCAGAAGATACTGATGCCGAACAACAAACGCATACGCCGCATCAATCTATCTCCTTGCCTGGTTTTATGCAGGGTGGCCCCGGCACTTACGGAAGATAAAGCATATGGACCTGGTAATCAATAAGCGCGTCCGTATCCAGGTTTACCAGGAAGTTGGAAGTGATCGCGCCGGTGGCCCCCGCGAATGCGCCGGTACCGCTATTGACTTTCCACATGACCGTGCCATGACTGAAGCCGTCGGCATCGGGAGGGCCGAGCAGGGTGCCGGCCCCGATACTGCTGAAACTCAGGCTGTTGGCATCCCCGCCGAAATTGATGGTGCCCCATTCGAAGAATAGCTGCCCATCATGGTTCACCGTCGCCTCGTTGGTCATTACCGCAGCCTGGCCCGCGACCGCATCGAATGTGGCGGTAACGCCATCCGGTCCTATCACAGTCGTAATCTGGACGCTTTGTGCTATCGCCTGAGGCGCGGGGTCCTCAGTAGATTTCGGGGCACGCTGAAACATCAGCGCATAGGTTAGCTTCTGCATTCCTAGTCCTTATGTCAGGCCGGAACAACCCTGGTAGGCCAACACCGACGGGAGGTCACGGGTTACGGGTTCGTAGGGTTGTACTCAAAGCTAGGGCCGGCGGTAGTGCCGTTGCCTAGATCGATAGCCATAAGGGTCGCCGCCTGGCTTTGCACGGAGAACATCAGCCCGATAGCGTTATTTAGCTGATCGGGGCTGCCATTGAAGGTAGCATGTAACGTCTGCAAGAGGTTCGTATAAGTGTAATTGAAGGTATCGCATGCGGTTCGGGCTGCGGAACCTACCGGGTAATCGGCTGCTTTCGGATTCTCTATAGTCGGATAGACCCCGGTGGAATCGAATGGGATCGGATCGCCGCCATAGACGTACAACTGGTCGGGTTGGGGATTAGGTGGAGGGTTGGGATTGGGAATAAGGGTCTTGCCGTAATAGATCTCCGCGTAGCGATAGTAGTGTGCGGGCTCGGGAGGTGAGCCTGTTTCCGCCGGTTCAAGCGGCGATGTGGTGGTGCCCTCTCCCTGTTCGACGATAGTAGTGATCGCCTGTAGCGCCGAGGTGACATCGCTTACGGCTATCAGGTCCGGCCAGTATTGATAGGTTACCTGATTATTCGGATTGCCGGTAAAAATGCTGTCTCCGGCTTGCTCGATCTGCGCCGCGATGGCGGCGTAGAACTGCCCGATAGTGAGGGGGGCTACCGCGAGGGCATCTGCTTCCACCGGGAACTCCAACGGGTCTTCAGGCTCCTCGATCTCCATGAAGACATTCTTGACCAAATCGAGCGAGAAGGGAGCGAGCGGAACAATAAGACCCTCTTCCACCGAGCCTGGCAGCGGGCCTGGGTAATCCGGAATGAACCCCGGCTCATCGATGACCGGGGACCCGCCAATGGCGTTGAGAATATTGCACGCCAATGCCATGTGCAACATCTCCTCGAGCACCACGGAGTTTATCAAGCTCGAGATGGAGGTATTACTGCCCGGCTTTATCGAGAACATCGCGTACAGGTATGCCGGTATAGTCGCGTGCTCCAGCTCGACAGCCTGTTGTAGCGCGGTCAACAAGCCATCACCGGACTGTAAAGCTTCAAATACCTCAGGTTTCATCTTAATCACAGCGAAAACCTCCTTAGATTGAGTACGAACGGTCAGGACCGGACATCAGAAGAGCGCAACACGAGACGACGGCTGGCGGCTGCTGCTTTGCCGCCCAATTGGTATCCTTTCCTGGCTACCTCGCGAGCTTCGACGGATTCCTCTGCTACGGCCGCGAACTCGGGGATTGCGCCTACGCGTAACGTAGGCTGAGTCCCTTCTAGGGGCTTTCCGTCCGGCCCCGTTTCTTCAAGCCAGCGGAGGATAGCTGCGCGCTTGGCCGGGGAGAGGTCACGAGTCACAGGCATTGAATTCGGATTCTCGCGGTCGGGGCCGAAGACTAGTCGCATCACGCTTAGGTTATCGCAGACAGATTCGTAGTCTCCGAGGTCGACAAAGAGGTCCATTACCGGGTACAGGTTAGCGTATTGCTGGAAGATAGGCTGTAGACTCCCCCACCACGTGGGCGGCTCGTCCGGGGCGAAAGCATCCCACACCAGGAGGCTGATGAAGTTCCAGGGATTCACGGGCGAATAGGCCCCGGGGGGTAAAGCTCCCTGGATGGCGGGCCTTATGCCGTAAACCTGTCCATCGATATATACGCGTGGGTTTCCTGGATCGCTGGCCTGGATCGGGAGAGAAACTACCCCATCAGGTCCGGCAGGCACCGTTGCGGGAAAATCCAACGCAGTAGTCGGAGCACCTGGATCAGGCCAGCCCGAAGCGGGCTGACCCTGGAGTTGGCCTGGGTCGAGCGCCAGCTCTATCTGCGCCTCAGTAAGCGGCTGGCCAAAGAAACTGGTGTACAGGTCAACTTCCACTCTATCGCCCGGACTCAGGTAAAGGACGAAATTGTCGGCTGTCACATACGCACCATTCGACGCTTCCTGTATCGCCGGTGCCGGGTCGCCATTGGGGCCTGGCAGAAGGAGCGCCAGGGGATTGGTCGCGATGGCTTCTAGCTCCTGTGCGGTCAGGCTTCGATTCGCCGGAAGCTCGGTGACGCCTGCGGTGGTTTCATACCAGCCTCTATCTGTTCCACGGGCCGCTGCCCCCAGGTTGCCAACTTTGGACGGGCGGTGGCCTGCTGCCCTGGCTTGCGCCTCGGTCATGTACGCGCCTTCCTTGGTTTTTTTCGTAAAGGTTGTCGAGCCTTTACGATGGTAGATACCTGATTTCGTGTTCACCCACACTTGCTCACCTGCGGCTGCTTCGGCATAGGGAATCGTATCTATCGGCAGCCATTGCGTTGCACCTGGCCTGCCAGTGGCATAAGCCAGCGACAAAGCCCCCAGGTCCACTAGAGCACCACCGGGGTTGGTCGTGGGAAGCGCATTGCCCAGGTCAAGCGTTATCTTCCCTCTTTGTGGGTCAACGACGGCAGGGCAAAAGTTGATTTTGCCCACGGGCGCGAAGAAGTTGCCGCTTGGTGATCCTACCGCCATGAAGTGCCGCCCAACCGTGAAGTGTCGAGGCTCGCTGGCGGTTGCCGGCCCTATAGTCCCCACTATCCTGCCCATCGTGAAATCGGGCGAGCTGAAGCTCATGTTATAGCCATCAACGTTGAATTTGATCGACAGGAGACCGTCCTGGGCGGTTTCGCATAGTGCGGTCAAGAACGGGGATTGCTCGACGTTACCCCATTCCAGGTTCGACAATACTGACTGGTACATCGCCCCCGCGGTGATGTCGCCGCCACTGCCGCCCTGTGCCCGGTCCCAAATATCCATGAAAGATGCCGTTTCATACTCTCCCCTGAGCAGCGTTTCTCCGTTCTCATCGCAGATTCGGACCTCCAGTCCCCAGATCGCTGACACGAGCTGCTGCTCAGGATCTAGGTCAACGAGCTTGGCGGCCACCTGGCGGTCAGAGTCGGCTACCAGGCACTTGAGGACCATATCATCAGCAGCCGCGGGGCTGCCGTTGGCTAGCCAGGCCGCCGTCACCTCGCAGCCGATCAAGCGCCAATCGGCGTCGCCACGGGGGTTCCACCAACCACCCGGCCTCTGCTGGTACTCCGGCTTGAAAGTCTTGATGTTGAAGTGAGTCATGTCGTTGTTTACCGTTGACGGCGCGGCCTGGAAGCGGCCCGCGAAATGCAAGCGCAGGGGGTTAAGATAGCTCATATCCGTCCTTTCTTAAGCCAAGGAATATCGTGATGGGGTATGCTCTTCTTCCGTGGAGGGGATGCTTCCAAAACCAGCCGAATAGTGGAGCATAAGGCAGGTATGCATAGAAAGCGATCCAGAGGAACATTAGCACTTTCCTGCCTCATTGTCAATATATACTTTTGCGGATTGCTGAAATCTGTTACATTGCAGAGAGCGAATGGCTGAATAGGCTGCATAAACAACCCTGCGCTCGTTGGAGCGCATTCTTTTTGAGATCTGAGGCTACCGACATTGACAGAGTCCCGCCTCGACCCTATACTGATTCGTAGCATCACAAACCGCCATGCGCTCCGACGAGCGCATTCTTTTTGAAATAGACGCGATATCACAAAGCCAATGCAACAGGATCTCATCCGCAATTTCTCTATCATAGCCCATATCGATCACGGCAAGTCTACCCTGGCCGACCGCCTACTGGAAGTGACCGGCACCGTCGCCAAGCGCGACATGATGGAGCAACTCCTTGACTCCATGCCCCTTGAGCGTGAAAAAGGCATCAC
>JBAURA010000226.1:0-12869 GCA_049580985.1 Chloroflexia bacterium | reverse complement strand
CGTATATTGTGCTGCGCGGGATGGCGTTTATTGGAGATGCGTTGTCGCACGCTATCTTTCCAGGGGTGGTGATCGCTTTTCTGTTGGAGATCAGCTTTTTCGCGGGGGCGCTGCTGTTCGGGGTGCTGACGGCGGTGGCGATTGGGGGGCTTTCTCGCAACCGGCGGGTGTCGGAGGACACGGCTATTGGGGTGTTGTTCGCGGGTATGTTCGCGCTGGGGGTAGTGCTGATCAGCGGGATACGGGACTACACGGCGCAGCTTACGCACTTCCTGTTCGGGGAGGTGTTGGGCGTAAGCGTAGAGGATGTGGTGTGGAGCGGGGCTATCGGGGTGCTGGTGCTGGCCGCGCTGGTCTTCTTTCACAAAGAGTTGGTGCTGACCGCTTTCGACGACGATATGTCGGAGGCGGTGGGTTTGCCTGTGTGGCTGGTGAACCTGGGGCTGCTGGTGCTGATCGCGCTGACTATCGTGGTGTCGCTGAGGGCGGTGGGGAATATACTGGTGGTGGCTATGCTGGTGACGCCCTCGGCGGCGGCCCGGTTATGGACCGACCAACTGAAGGTGATGATGGTGCTGGGCGCGCTCTTCGGGGCAGGATCTGGCATAGTGGGCTTGCTGGTGAGCTATCACACAGACCTGGCCGCCGGGGGTACGATTGTGCTGGTGGCGACGGTGATGTTTGGGGTGTCGCTGGTGGTGGCGCCACGGCATGGGTTGGTGGCACGATTCGGACGGTAGACGGTAGACGATGGAGGCGTAAAACGTAAGACGTAATTGTTATCGTCCACCGTCCACCGTCATAGAAATGGAGCGCTTGATGCAGGATATCGAGAATGTGATGGAGAGGTTGGCGGGGGAGGGGTACCGGCCTACGGGGCCTCGGCGCACGGTGGTGGAGGAGATACTTCGCAGGCGGACGCCTTTTACTTCTGCTGAGCTGTGGGAGGCGATACAGGACAGCGCGCCTGGGGTTGGGCGGGCGACGGTGTTTCGTACGTTGGACCTCATGAGCAGGCTGGGGGTTGTGCAGAGGATACACCGGGACGCGGAGGATGGGCGCTGCCATGCTTACCTGGCATGCGGCGATTCGCACCACCATCATCTGATCTGCAATGTTTGCGGGCGCGTCACGGATTTTGAGGAGGAGCACGAGCTTGACGAACTGGTGCGCGAGATCGAGCAGCGCACGGCTTTTCGGGTGGATGGGCACAGGTTGGAATTGCTGGGGGTGTGTCCGCAGTGCCAGGGGTAGGAGGAAATGACGAGGGATTCACCGTAGAGAGCGCAGAGAACGCAGAGGTTTATGTTTGTATCCGGCTTCTCTTAGGAGAGTATTGACGCTAAATATTGCTCGTGTGATGAGTGTGACCTTGGGAGGAGCATGCGATGTTTCAAAGTAAGACCTGGTTAGTCTGGATGAGGATTCTGCGGGGCGCGGCGGTTGTGTTGGTGGTTTTGCTGGCTGCATGTGGCACGGACCCGGATGTGAGGACGCAAACGCCGGGTGGGAGCGGCGAAAAGCTGCTGGTGGTGGCTACGACTACGCAGATACGCTCTATCACGGAGGCGGTGGCGGGGGACCGGGCGACCGTGCGCTCGATCTTGACGCCGGGGGTGGATGCGCACGAGTTCGAGCCGAAGCCGAGCGATGTAGAGGCGATCAGTAAGAGCGGGCTGGTGCTGAAGAACGGGGTTGGGCTGGATGATTGGGTAGACAAGCTGATCGAGAGCGCGGGGAGCGACATACCTGTTGTGACCGTAACCGGGGGTGTAGCTCTGCGAGAGGGGGGAGAAGAGCACGAAGGCGCGGACCCGCACGTGTGGTTCAGCGTGGCGAACGCGATGACGATGACGGTCAATATTCGGGACGCGCTGGTGAAGGTGGATGGCGCCAACGCGAGCGCTTATGCGGGTAACGCCGAGCGGTATTTGAAGGAATTGCAGCAGTTGGACGAGTACATACTGGCGCAGGTGGGCAGCGTGCCACAGGAGCAGCGCAAGATGGTGACCAACCACGATGCCTACGGGTATTTCATCGAGCGGTATGGGTTGACCTTTGTGGGGTCGATCATCCCTTCGATGAGCACGGACGCGCAGCCTTCGGCGCAGGACGTGGCGGAACTGGTGAAGAAGATCGAGGACGAGGGGGTGCGGGCGATCTTTCTCGAAAGCTCGATCAACCCGTCGCTGGCGAAGCAGATCGGGCAGGACGCGGGTGTGAAGGTGATAGACACGCTGTACGGCGATACGCTGGGGGAGGCGGGATCGCCGGGCGAGACCTATGTGGGGATGATGAGGTACAACACGGATACGATTGTGGCAGCTCTAAAATAGGGAAGAGGTAAAACGTAAGACGGAACCACCAAGAAGCCAAGAGCGCCAAGGTTCACCAAGGTTTATTATGCAATCACGTTTTTGTTTTACGCAGGACGCTACGGGCGGCGTGGTAGCCGCAGAGGCCGTGGACGCCGCCACCTGGGGGGGTGGAGGCGGAGCAGAGGAACAGGCGGGGGTTGGGGGTGCTGTAGGGGTCGAGCCGGGGCAGGGGGCGGGTGAATAGCTGGCGGAGGTCCTGTGCGCCGCCGTTGATGTCGCCGCCGATATAGTTGGGGTTGTAGGCTTGCATATCGGCGGGGGACATGACATGCCGGGAGAGGATGAGGTCGCGGAAACCGGGGGCGAAGCGCTCGATCTGGGCTTCTATGGGTTCAGTCATGTCTATGGTGGAGCCGTTGGGGACGTGGCAGTAGGCCCAGAGGGTATGGCTGCCTGCGGGAGCGCGCGTGCCGTCGAAGAGGGATTGCTGGGCTGCAAGCACGAATGGGCGCTCGGAAGGGACGCCTTTCCATACGGCGCGCTCGCTCTGCTCGATTTCAGAGAGGGTGCCGCCAAGGTGGATGGTGGCTGCGAGAGAGCATTCGCGGGCGCGCCAGGGGACAGGGCCGCTTAGGGCGTAGTCTATCTTGAAGACGCCAGGCCCGTACCGGAATTTGCCCAGTTGCTTTTTGTAGCCGGGGGGTAGCTGGTCGCCCGCGAGCTCTATGAGGTTGCGCGGGCTGACGTCGAAGAGGACTGACGGCGCGGATGGGAGCTCGTCCAGGGAGCGGACGAGGTGGCCCGTGACTATGTGGCCGCCGAGGGAGCGAAAGTGGGCGGCGAGGGCGTTGGCGAGGGACTGGGAACCGCCGACGGGGAGGGGCCAGCCGTAGCAATGCCCGAAGATGCCGAGGACGCGGCCGGGAGCGGCGCTTGCTATGTCGGTGAGGGGGAGCATGGAGTGGGCTGCCAGCCCGCCGAAGAAGGCTCGGGCGCGCTCGCCTCGGAAGGCAATGCGGGCCAGGAGGGAGGCGGGGAGGAGGGCGGGCAGACCGAAGCGGGCCAGGGCGAATGGGTGGCGCGGGAAGCGGATGGGGCCGAGCACGGTGCGCTCGACCTGGGGCCAGGCGCGCGCAAGAGAGCCGATAAAGAGCCTGTAGGCGGGGGCGTCGCGGCCCAACCCCTTCGCGGTGTCGCGGACGGAGCGGTAGAGGAGGACGGCGGTACCGTCGTCGAGGGGGTGGGCGACCTGGGCGGGCGGCTCTATCCATCGGAGGCCGTAACGGGATAGGGGGAGGGTGCGGAAGAAAGGGGAGCCTACGCCTAGAGGGTGGATGGCCGAGCAGATGTCATGCAGGAAGCCGGGGAGGGTAAGCTCGGTGGTGCGCGTGCCGCCGCCAACC
The DNA here is from genome assembly GCA_049580985.1 of Chloroflexia bacterium. GTDB lineage: Bacteria > Chloroflexota > Chloroflexia > QHBQ01 > JADMIH01 > JADMIH01. Next base: position 9,148 of record JBAURA010000226.1, on the reverse strand, counting down.
GTGTCGTGTCCTTCGAGGATGAGGACGTGGCGACCGGCGCGCGCCAGGGTTATGCCGGCGGCAAGGCCGTTGGGGCCGGAGCCAACCACAATGGCATCGTACGATTGCGGATTGCGGATTGCGGATTGCGGATTGCTCATATCTGTCAGGTGCGGGTGAGTGCAAGATGCGGGCCATTAGTTGCCCTGGCAGATGCAGGCTTAACGGTCAGGTGAGGAGGGTGGCAGGTAGGCCCAGGAAACGACTGTAGCGATCGATCTCCTGGGTTAGGGCGTGGGTTTCGGCTTCGTTGAGGGGTTTGAAGATGTGGGTTTCGATAGCTACTTCGCTCTTATGCAGGGTGCGCTTCCAGAAGCCTACTATCTTGCCATCGATGGCGATCATCGAAAAGTACGGAGTGCCCGGTATTTTGTACGGATCCGCTTGATCGGTATGTTCTGGGTCGATAATATCCTTACGGTCTTTGTAGCCGATGCCGTATTCGTCATAGGTCGGTAACAGATAGGCTCTTGGGGAAGGTTCTGGGGCAGGGGTTAAAGGTGAACAATGCTGCGAGAACCAGTAAGTTTTGCCGTTTACGACTTCGCTTGCAAGCTGGGGTTTGACCATTTCGATACCGGCTTTCGCGTCGGCGACCGTTAGCCCGGACCACCAGGCGAAATCGTGCACCTGGGCTGGACCATGACCTGTAAAGTAGCGGGCGGTAAGCTCGGCCAGGGCTTCGTCGCGTTCCAGGTGCCTGGCTTGAGGGGCTCGCTCAGCGAGGAGGGCGTAGGTGAACTGCTTGCCGCGCCTGGGGCCACTGCATATCACGGCGTCAAGCTCGGCGTGCATCAATATCAAGCCCGAACGTAAGCCGTCATTCCTTGGGATGCCGGAACGTTCCAGGACAGACTCCAGCTCCAGCCTGGTAAGATGCCTGCCGCCTGTCACTGCATTGCCGATGATATCGTTGGCACGAGCCAGTGTGGCGTCTTCTAGCTTGGATCTGCGGTAATAGTGAGCATTGAAGGCGTGGACGCGAGGGGCGGTGAGCGCGAGTAGCCAGCGTATGTCGTCGGGTACGACGAAATGCCAGGTGGGGCGCATCACGTGGGTGCGGAGGATCTTGCCGGACTGGAATGCCTGGTCAACGCTGTCGTCGGTGGCGTCGAGGAGGCGCATGCCGACCGACCATTTGGCGGGGGCGTATTCCTGGGACTGGATAGCGCCCAGCCAGCGCACCATTTCCTCCGGTTGGTGGAGTGTTTGGTGAGAGATGTGCTGGTTATGCAGGCGCAGGCGTGGGATGTCGGAGTTGTTCATGAAATGGCGGCTAGAATTCCATCGACGTGTGCGGCTCCGGCGAAAGGTCAGCAGGGAATTCTACGTCCCTATAGATTTCGGAGAGGGGGATAGCGCATCCTATGGAGGTTGCGTGGAGCGAAGTGGCGGGATCGCTGATTACTGAGAGAAGCCAATCTTCGCCATGACGCATGTATCGCTCGACTTGCATTTTATCCTGGGCGACAAGAACGTATTCCTGAAGTGAAGGGAGCTCTCGATAGTGGGCGAACTTCTCTCCCCGGTCATAGGCTTCGGTGGAAGGAGAAAGCACTTCAGCGATGAAGGTGGGGTTGGTGAGACTGTCCTGTTTGGCGTCGCTGAAGGCACGCTCGCCGCAGGTTGCCACCAGGTCAGGGTAGGTATACATCCCGGTCGCGCTTACCTGGACACGCATATATATGGCATAGCTTCGGCATGGTTTGCCTTTAAGTTGCTGCTTGATTTCAGTCCACAGGTTACCGGTGATGGTGACGTGCGCCTCGCTAGCGCCTGCCATAGCGTAGATTTCGCCGTTGATGTATTCGCTGCGATGCTTGGCTTCGCGCTCAAGGGCGAGATACTCGTCTGGGGTGTAGGTTTTGCGAGCTACTGATGCCATGCGGGCCTCCATTCCGGCAGCCTTCTTGGGTTGTGGTGCCATTATACAGCAGGGGAAGCGCTATTTCTTGACTACGACCTCGCGGGAGGCGGCCCACTGGGCTATGTCGGTGCGGTTGATGGCGGCGGCCATGAGGTCGGGGAAGAGGTCGGGGGTGCAGGCGAAGGCGGGGATGCCCAGCCTGGCGAAGGAGGCGGCCACGCCGTGATCGTAGGAGGGGGAGCCTTCGTCGCTGAGGGCGAGGAGGGAGATCACCTGGACTCCGGAGGTGACGAGGGAGGCGGCGCGCTTGATCATCTCCTGCTGGTTGCCACCTTCGTAAAGGTCGCTGATGAGCACGAGGATCGTGTCGTTGGGGCGGCGGATTAGGGACTGGCAGTAGGCGAGGGCCGCGTTTATGTCGGTGCCGCCCCCTAGCTGGGTGCCAAAGAGGACGTCTACGGGGTCGTGTAGCTCGGGGGTGAGGTCTACGATGGAGGTGTCGAAGACGACAAGGGAGGTGCGGACGGCGGGGATGGAGGCCATGACGGCGGCGAAGATGCTCGAGTAGACGACGGAGGAGGCCATGGAGCCGCTCTGGTCGACGCAGAGGATAATCTCGCGCAGCTGGGAGCGGGCTTTGCGGCCCCAGCCCCAGCGGGTTTCGGGGATGACGGTGCGGTAACGGGGTTGGTAGTGGCGGAGGTTGGCGCGTATGGTGCGGTTCCAGTCGATCTCGTTATGGCGGGGGCGGCGGTTGCGCTGGGCGCGGTTGAGGCTGCCGATGATGGCCTGGCGGGTGTGGTTGGCGAGGCGGCGTTCCAACTCTTCGACCACTTTGCGGACGACGAGGCGGGCGGTCTCTTTGGTCCTGGCGGGGATGATACTTTTGAGGGAGATGAGGGTGGCGACGAGGTTGACGTCAGGCTCGACCGATGCGAGCATTTCGGGTTCGAGGAGCATGCGCTTGAGGTCGAGGCGCTCAAGGGCGTCCTTCTGCATGACGCGCACTACGGAGGTGGGGAAGTAGGCGCGAATGTCGCCAAGCCAGCGGGAGACGTTGGGAGCGGATGCGCCGAGGCCAGCGCCGCGCTCCTGGTCGCGGTCGTAGAGGGCAGAGAGGGCGCTATCCATGCGGAGGTCGGAGCCGGAGAGGGCACAGCGGGTGCCGTCGGCTTCGTTGCCGCCGAGGATCAGACGCCAGCGGCGTAGGCGCTCATCAGATTGGGGAGTGGTCATTAGATGGTCCTAAATCGGCAGTTGTTTTGAATCACAGAGATCACTGAGAACACAGAGATCACAGAGATTGTTGGCTGTTGCGGGTTTCATGGGGATGGTTCGTTTTCTTTTGGAGTGAGGCCGAGGAGTTGGGAGATTAGGGGGAGGATGGCTTCGGCGCGGGATTGGTCGAAGTTGGGAGGTGTGGCTGTGGTGGGTTGTAGTGGGCGGGAGGTGGAGAGGCCACGGGCGGCGCGTTGGCCCATCTGGCGGCGCTCGGGGGCGGGGAATGTCGAGAAGGTGCGGCGCAGGAGGGGTAGGAGGGCGGTGAAGGCGTCGGAGTGAAGGCCGGTGACCCAGGTATCGAGGACGTCCCAGAGTGCATCGTCATGGAGGAGGGCCATGCCGCTGCCCTTCAGGAAGCCTTCGAGCCAGGCGGCGGCCGCGGGTGGGTCGGAGGCGCGCGAGAGGGCGAGGCCCATGCGGCGGGCCGCTTCTTCGCGGGAGAGAAGATCGGAGTCCATCAGGATGCGCACCGCGCGGCCCGCTACCAGGCCATGCACGCCTGTTTGACCGGCGATGGAAGTCAAGGCGCGCTGCCAACTTCCGGTGTAGTCGTCGTTCGACAGGAGGGTGATGGCGCTGTGGACCGCGATGATGCGATTGTACATCTCTTCGGCGGCTTCGTCGTTCAGGGAGGCGCACGCGCCTGGGAGGCCTATGTCGATGCGGGCCACCAGGCCATCTACCACGTGAGAGACCATGCCGGCATCGGTGCCGCGCACGTTGCCGTAGCGGACAATGTTAGCCAGGGGAGGGAGGGCGTCCATCAGGTGGTTCACATCGGTGGAGACGGCGGCTTCGGACTGGACGCGGGCCATGATGGGGACGACGGCGGCGGGGAGGGCGGCGAGGAGGGCGCGGTCGGCGAGGGTGGTGAGGGTCGGGAGGTCGGAGGCCATGCCTGCTTCGTGGTTGAGGCGGGCGGTGGCGGCGTCGAGGAGGGTGTTGCCCCAGATACCGGCTTCAATGATGGAGACGGCCAGCTCAGGCTGCCACTGTAGCTGCCAGATCTCGTGGAAGGTGCCTTTGGCGCGGGTGCCTGTGCGTTGGAGCCTGCCCCAGGGGACGGACAGGATGGAGAGGCGGTGGAGCAGGTGGCTGCGGGCGAGGTCGTTGGGGTTGCGGAGGTCGAGGTCGAGGGTGCGGATGGTGGGTTCGGGCGGGAGGCGGAGGCGGCGCTGCTCGCGTCGAAGGTCGCCCTGGAGAGGGACGGCGGGGGTATCGTCGGGCACGTCGCCGAGGGTCTCACCGACGATCAGCTTGTCGTGGATGAGGCGCATAGCCACATCGTCGCCGGAGAGGAGGACGGCACGGGTGGCCTCATTGAGTTCGGGGAGTCCGGGGAGGGGACGCTCGCGCAATGTGGCGAGGCCCTCGGCCAGGCGGACGGCATCGATGACGTGGGCGGTGGAGGCATCGAGGTCCTGTTCGCGCAGGAGGTTGGCGACGCGGGACATCCAGCGGATGGTGACGTCCGAGGTGGTGGTATGGGAGGTGGACCAGAGATGGTGGTACCAGCCGGGGGATTCGATGCCCGCGCCGTAGCCGGTGTAGTAGGAGAGGCGACCGTGCGTCCAGGGGACCCAGGTGGCCTGGACTCTGACGGTGGGGAGGCCCTTGAGGGTGGCGGCGTCTTCGTCCTGGGTGCGGGGCATGGTGGCGAGGACGGGGGCGTGCCACGCGCCGCAGACGACGGCGATGCGGGTGAAGCCTTCGGATTGGGCGCGGCGGATGGTGGTGCGCATGTAGGCTTCGCGCTGCGCTTCGATTTTGGAATTACCAGTTGTCAGTTGTCGGTTGTCAGTTGTCAGTAAATCGTTACTTTCGTCGGTCGTGGTTCGTGGTTCGTCGTCCTGGTCGGCTGCCTGGCGGAGGGCGGACATCATTTCGAGTATGCCGGCGAAGAGGTGGGTGCCGTCGCGCCGGTGCTCGACCATGTGCTCCCACCAGCGCTCGCCGTCGCTGAAGCCGGCGGCCTGGGCGATCCAACCCAACGGGTCAGATTCAATTTTGAGTTTTGAGTTTTGAGTTTTGAATTGTTCGTCGTCGGCTGTTGGTTGTTGGTTGTCAGTTGCCGATGCTTCGTGATCCGTGATTGGATCTTCTTCGTCGTTCGTTGTTTGTCGTTCGTCCGTTGCGAGGCGGATGGATTGGGGTAGGTCCATGAAGTGGAGGGGGAGGTGGTGTTGGAGGGCGTAGGTGAGGGCTTGCCATTCGGGGGAGAAGAGGGCGAATGGGTAGTAGGCGGCCTGGCGCGGGTCGTCGGGGCGGTAGATGAGGAGGGCGACGGGCGGTTTCATCTGCCGGTGGGCGGCGAGGTGGAGGACAGGCTCGGCGTCGGGTGGACCTTCGACGAGGAGGCAGTCGGGTTGTAGCTCGTGGAGGGCGCGCAGGAGGCTGCGGGCCGAGCCTGGGCCGTGGTGGCGGATGCCGAATATGTGTATTTGCTTGCTCATAGTTACCCGGTGTTGTGTGGTCCGCTATGGGTTGTCGTCGGTGATTTTGGTTATGTAGATGCTCCGGCGACCGGGATTCTCTTTCATGAACGCATTGTCGGAGATAGGAAAGTCGTCCGTGGGAGCCTCAGCGGAGCCGGCGAAGTAGACGTTGCCCGCCTTGTCTACGGCAAAGGACCGGAGATCATCGAAGTCCTGGCCGCCGAAGTATGTGGAGTAGACGATAGTGGTTGCCGATGGGTCGAGCTTGACGAGGAAGGAGTCGGGAGCCAGGCCGATGTCGCCCCCGGCGTACTTGTCCTGGAAGGGTGCGACGAGCGGGAAGTTGAGCGAGGTGGTGGAGCCACCAACGTAGATGTTGCCCTTATCATCGAGGCCGATGCCCCGGCCACGGTCGTCGACGCTACCGCCAAGAAGGGTGGAGAAGAGGAGGGCGGAACCCTGGGGGTTGAACTTAGCGATGAAAGCGTCGCGCACGCTATCCTCGTCTGCTGAGAAGGAGACGCCACCATTGAAGGTGGTGAAGAGCGGATTCTTGAGAGGGAAGTCGGGGGAGCTGGTGTTGCCTGTGAGATAGACGTTGCCTTGAGCGTCGAAGGCTGTGTCTACTCCCACATCGCCGCTGCTCCCGCCGAGGAGGGTGGAGAAGATCAACCCCGATCCGTCGGATTTAAGCTTCATCAGGAAGGCATCGCCCAGGCCACCTGGCTTTGATTGTGCCGGGCCTGCCAATGGGAAATCAGTCGAATCGGTATAGCCTGTTAGATAGAGATCGCCACTGGCATCGATAGTGGCCCCGTAAACGCCGTCGGCTCCGGCCCCACCGAGGAAAGTGGAGTAGAGCACTTGCTTGCCGTCGGGGCTGATCTTGGCGATGAATGCCTCGGCCCCACTCTCCTTGGGGCCGTTGAATTTGGGCCAGAGGGCATTGGTCGTTGGGAAATCAGCCGAGCGGGTCTCGCCAATCATATAGGCGTTACCCTGATCATCTACCGCCACCTTATAGCCTTCATCGTATCCGCCACCGCCGAGAACCACGGAGTACTCAATCCGCGTGCCGTCTGGGCTGAGCTTCGAGAGGTAAGCATCACCCGAGTCGTCGGCATCGTTACCGTTCTTCTGGAAGATCGTACGCTGGGGCAAAGAGCCGTCGTAAGTCGCGCCAGTCATATAGAGGGCGCCGTCGCGGCCCACGGCGATGGCCTCTACCCCGGTGTCCCACGCCTCCAGCGGCAGGGTGGTCGCGTATACCAGGTCGGAGCCGTCCTGGTTGAACTTGGCTACGACAGTCCTATCTTCCCCAGATGCGGAACCCTTCATCGGGTTCTTCAACGGGATGTCGTCTGCGTTCGTGGATACGACGGCATATGCGTAGCCTTCGCGGTCTACGGCCATGTCGCCGAAGTTGGTGATCCACTCTATGTTGCCTTTGAGGCTGCCATAATATGTCGAATAGACAATGTGGGGTGGAGACGTAGTGGCGGGGTTGCTGCCCTGGGGTGTCGGGTTGGCCTGGGCACAAGGGGATACTTGCAGCTTGCCCTCGGCATCCACCGCCAGGGTTACACCGCGTACTATCATCTGGCCATCACCGCTTTCGGGGGCTACGGGGAGGGCATCGAGTAACGCCTCGTGGACATGACGCTCTCCAGGCTCGACTTTCTCGGGAGTGCGGATGCGGAGGGTAGGCCCGCCGCCCGAATAGGGCGCGGTCTCCATGAAGATTGAATCGAAAGGCTTGCTGTTGCCTGTATCCAGAGCGGGCGGCACGAGGGCTTTGCGCGCAGGATCCTCGTCTCCGGGATAGATCGTGATCTCGGAGACTACGGGCTTACCGTCGATCACTACGAAGGGGGCGTTGTATGGGAAGAAGAGGCCGGCGTCGTAGTTGAAGGCCATGAGGGGCTTGCCAGCCGAGGGGAACGCCCCGCCGGGCACAGTTCCACAGGCGTTTACCTGGACAGAGTAAGGTTGTACGCCGAAATCGAGGCCCGCCCTCACGCGGGTGGGCGCGCCGGAGGCGTACCACATATTGATTACGGCGCGTGGGTTCGCTGCTACCACACGGTGGGTCAACGGGTAAGCGGTTATCTCTTTGAGCATGGCGTTGAGGCCAGAGCGGTCGAGGTCCCAGTAGGTGACTTTGCCATCGTCAATTGCGAACTGCGCGCCGACGGTGTAGCGGACCATCATGCTGCCGACGATTGTATGCCCAAACAGGATGGCTTCGCCGCCGCGCTCACCGTTCATAGGATTGTCGGCAGGGAGGTTGGCCGAGTAGGTGGCCGCTCCCAGGATGTGGTCGGACAGAAGCTCACGGGCTTGCGGGTGAGTGGCAAGCGCGTCCGCTATGTCGGGTGCGGGAGGCAAAAGTGTGTATCGTGGGCCTGCATCGGCTGTCCACGTGCCCCATAGCTCGCCGTCCACTTCGACGGTTTCGCCTTTGTCGGTGGCGAGGACTGCATGGAGGGGGTAGCTGTAGGGGTCGCCCGCTTTGACGCTGCCGAGCGGGCAGGTGAAGCCCCAGGCGGTGGTGGCGGTCCAGGGGTCGCCTTCGGGGAGGACCTCGATCTCGCACGTTATGTCGCTGCCGTTTGCGGTCATGCGTAGCTCGCGCAGGTCCTTTATCTGGCCGATCTCCATGCTGCCGATGCGACTGCTGCCGACGATCCGCCCGCTTATTTCGCCTCTGGCGGCGTCGGCGGTGTAGCTGAAGTCGTTGCTGATGGGCAGGAGGCCCCAGAAGCCGTAGATTAGCTGAGTTGGGAGGCTCGTGGTCGAGAAGCTGACCTGACCCTCGGGTCCCGAGTCGGGGAACGGATTGTCGTCCTTGCCGAGCCGCCCGCCGAAGAGCTTGCCCAGGAGCTTAGCGACCTCGCCGCTGTACTGGGCGTAGAGGTGGCCGTTGTAGAGGAGGTTCCAGGGGCCGTTGCCGGGATTGCCGGTGCTGGAGGCGAAGAGCATGATGACCTGGCCGTCGGTCCCTACAAGCTCGACGCTCCACGATGGGTAGTCATCTGTCCAGGCGTTGCCTTGCATCAGCATCTGGGCCGGGTACAGGTTGTCGAGCGACTGGACGAGGGCACGTACATCTTCGGCGCTTATCAATTTGTCGCCAAAGTAGGCCCCGCCTTCGAGCGTAATGGTCTGGTTGTTAGAGCCGGGTTTGCCAAGCCCCCACCAGTCGTCACTGTAAGAGATCTTAGCCAGTTCCCAGGCGGGGTCGAGGCGGGAGGTCTTTTCGCCGGAGGTCACGATGAGCCTGGGGGCCTGGGGGTCGGCGGGGCCGGGGACTATCCAACGCCCGCTGTCGCTGCCGGTGGTTTTGTTGGTATCGTTTGTGTTTTCGCCTGGGATGGGCGTGCCGTCGCGCGTGGTGGGGTCACAGGCGGCGACCAGGCTGGATATGATCAAGAGGACAAGAAAGGTGCGGATGCGCTTCATACGGATCCCTCCTGGGGCTTGGGTGCTTCCTCATGTCGTCGTGTACTTGTGTTAACGTTAACCT
>JBAURA010000225.1:0-14018 GCA_049580985.1 Chloroflexia bacterium | reverse complement strand
GCCCTGGACGAGCAGTTGTTCGCAGCAACCCCGTCCGAGGAGGAAGCGATGCGGGCGGAATTCGGGATAGATGAGCTTGGTGAGAGGCAGTTCGTGCGTGGGGCCACGGGAGACGGCTACAAGCGGTCGGTGTTCGAGCCGACGTGCAATATCGCGGGCATATGGGGCGGCTACCAGGGACCAGGGATGAAGACGGTGATCCCGGCGATAGCGACCGCCAAGCTCGATTTCCGGCTGGTCCCCGACCAGGACCCGGAGGAGATATTCGGCAGGCTGCGGCAACACCTGGACGACCAGGGTTTTGGTGATGTTAGGGTGACGTGGCTGGGGGCGATGTGGCCCTCCAAGGGAGAGGCCGATGACCCGCTGGTGAAGCTGACGGCGAGCGCCGGGGAAGAAGTGTACGGGAAGCCACCGCTGCTGATCCCACTGCAAGGCGGCAGCAGCCCGGTGTATGCGTTCGCCAGGCCGCTCGGCATCACGGTGGTGCAGGCAGGGGTGGGCTATTCGGGATCGCGCACGCACGCGCCCAACGAGCACGTGCGGCTCGAGCATTTCCGGGACGCGGCGCGGCATATCGCGCGGATATTGGACGGATTCGCACAGCTTTAAGGCTCTCGATTGGTTGCCGGTGGCTTTCTTGCCTTTCTATATACTTTGTTGTCTCATGAAAGAAAAAAGAAAAGAGTGCAACGGTAAGCCAGATGCCTGGCAGGGCGAACCAAGCTTGGGTTTGTCATTCTTCACTTCGTTCAGAATGACAAAGAGGAATTTGGCCGACGGCCTATTGGCTTTGCGCTATTTTTATTCATGGGCCACGTTGTTTACCGTTCGTTAACCTGCTCTCACTTAGATTTTCACCTATATCCTCTAAACTAGAGACAGTTGGAAGTAAATTACGCCGGAGAAACGACAGGCGACTTCTAACGGTCGAGTAAAGGGTGTACGAAAGTTCGTACGCAAGAGATAAGGAGGATGTAAGGTGAAATTCAGTACTGGCTCGATCATTATGATCGTTATCGCCACGCTCATGGGTCTCTTCTTCGGCAACGCCCTGGGCGGCCTCTTGTGGGGCCTCGTGGTCGGGCTTATTTCGGCGGCGGGGGCGTTTTATTCTATCTGGCGATACGAGCAGACGGGCGCGAAGACCGTCAAGACCGAAGGCGGGGAACTGCAAGACCCCAGGTTCGCTCGCTTCCTGTTCAGCGATCCCCGCTCGGCTATCTTCTGGCTGCCGGTGCGTATCTTTGTGGGGTGGCAGTGGCTAATGGCGGGCTGGCACAAGTTCGAGGATCCCAGGTGGCTCGACAACGGCCAGGCGCTGCTGGGCTACTGGCAGGGCGCGGTCAAGGTCCCGGAGGGCGGCAGAGCGCCTATCACATACGATTGGTGGCGCGGCTTCATCCAGTTCCTCATCGACAACGAGGCGCATGTGTGGTTCGCCAAGGTGATTACGTTCGGTGAGATGCTGGCGGGTATCGGCTTGATAGCAGGCGGGTTGGTAGGTATCGCGGCCTTCGGCGGGGCGCTGATGAACATGTCGTTCCTCCTCTCAGGCTCGACCAGCACGAACCCGATCATGCTGCTGCTGGCGATTGGGCTGATGCTGGCCTGGAAGGTGGCGGGCTGGATAGGCGTGGACCGGGTGCTACTCCCCGCGCTGGGAACCCCGTGGCAGGCGGGAGCGCTTATCAAGCGGGAGCGAGAGCAATCTCCCCAGATGATCTCGTAACACCTTCCCTCCCTTCTCGTGCGAGAGACCTGGTCCACAAGCCAGGTCTCTCGCACACATGGTCCGGCACGTTGGTGGCTGTGGCCGGTTTTTCGCCGTTTATTATCTGTTTGCACATATCTTTTACACGTACTCGTAATTCTTTAGCTGTCTGACGGTCGTGAAAGAAGTAAGGAAGAATACAATGGTCAATACAAGCATACTAGTCAAGGAATGGATGTCGCACGATGTACAGGTGGTCCGCCCCGATGTGCCGGTAGGCGACGCGTACGACCTTATGATGAAGAAGAACATCCGCCGCTTGCCCGTGGTGGATGACGGCCAGTTGGTAGGGATCATCACGCTGGGCGACCTGCGCGAGGCGCGGCCTTCGCCCGCTACCGGCCTGAGCATATACGAGCTGAACTACCTCCTTTCCAAGCTCACAGCAGGGCAGGTAATGACCCACAATCCTTATACGGTGACGCCCAATACTCCCATCCAGGAGGCGGCTCGCACCATGCTTGACCGCAAAGTTAGCGGGCTGCCGGTGGTGGACGAAGAGGCGCGCGTGGTGGGGATTATCACCGAGTCGGACATCTTCAGGATGCTTATCGACCAGTGGGACTATTTCACCATGCAGCACGTGGACCCTGGGCTGGTGGCTGCTCTGATCGCGGAGGAGATCAATGGGTAGGATAGTTGCCAGTTGTCAGTTGTCGGTTGTCGGTGGCGACGCGTCATGCGGGCGAGGGCTTAGAGATGGAGGTTTTGATATAATCTCTATTAATAGATCTTTTCAGAGGTGGTGGGAGTAACAGTACGTGAAGTTTCTAATAGTTGACGACGATACGATGATCGTGGAAGCGGTCACTATAGGGTTGCAGTTCCAGTGGCAGGACGCCCAGGTAGAAAGCGCGGCGGACGGCGAGGAGGGCCTACGGAAGTTCCTCGATAGCGCGCCGGACGTGACCTTGCTTGACGTGAATATGCCCCTCATGAGCGGCTTCGAGCTTCTCCAGCGCATCCGCGACGTGTCGGACGCGCCGGTGATCATGCTCACGGCCAGGGGGGACGAGATGAGCAAGGTGCACGGGCTGGAACTGGGGGCCGACGATTACATGGTGAAGCCTTTCGGCCACCTCGAACTGTTCGCCCGTATCAAAGCGGTTTTGCGCCGGGCCGAGATGCCCAGCCCGGTGAGCGCCGCGCCCTCCTTCGTTTCGGGCGATATTACCGTCAATTTCGACAGCCACGAGGTAATGGTGAAGGGAGAAGTAGTCAAGCTCACCCCCATAGAGTACAAGCTCATATTCCAGTTGGTGCGTAACGCCGGGCGCGTGCTGCCTTTCGAGACGCTTCTGGGCAAGGTGTGGGGCGACGAGTACAGGGGGGACATGGACTATTTGAAGACTTACGTGAGCCGCCTGCGCAAGAAGCTGGGAGACGACTCGGAAAATCCGCGTTACATCCTGACGGAGCGCTCCGTCGGCTACCGGTTCGTCCGCCTGCCCGCTGCCGCTACCACCAGCAAGGTTGAAGAATAGAGATAGGAATGAGTGACAAGCCCCAGAGCACGTCACAAAACGACGCGCAGAGCGAGCCTGGAGCCGAGGAGCGGGTCCGACAACTGCTGACCCTCAACAGGGTAGCCGTGGCGATCACGAGCGAGCTTGACCTCGACGCGCTACTCCAAAGCATAGTAGACGGGGCGCGGGTGCTTATCGGCTGCAAGTACTCGGCCCTGGGCGTGCTGGGCGACGATGGTTACATAGAGCGCTTTCCTACGTCCGGTATCTCAGATACGGACCGCGAGCGGTTAGGTGAGCCGCCCAGGGGACACGGCTTGCTGGGGGTTATGCTGCGGGCGGGACGCACCCTGCGCATCCCCGATATGAGCAATGACCCCAGGCGCGTGGGGTTCCCGCCCCACCACCCGCCCATGACCAGCCTGCTGGGCGTGCCGATCTTCGTGCGAGGCAAGCTGGTGGGCGACCTGTATCTGACCGACAAGATCGGCGGCCCGGAGTTCTCGGAGGAGGACGACTGGCTGGTGCAATTGCTCTCCACCCACGCCGCTACCGCCCTGACCAATGCGCAACTGCATGCCGAGAATATGGCGGCATTTAAGGAGGTAAGCCAGGAGCGAGCACGCTCGCAGGCGTTGTATGAAGAGGCCCAGCGCGGACGGGAAGCAGCCGAGCGCGAGGGAGAGCGCCTGCGCGAGCTTGAGCAGATGAAGGACGAGTTTCTATCGACAGCCGCCCACGAGCTGCGCACACCGCTCACCAGCATACGCATGGCGGCGGGACTCGCGCAGGAGCAGTTGAAGTTGAGCGTGGAGGGCGCGGCTGCCGGCTCACCCGATCCGCGCATACTGAAGCTGATGGAGTTGGTGGTGGAGGGGAGCGAGCGCATGCACTCGCTGGTGAACGATCTGCTCGACCTCACGCGCCTGGAGCAGGGGCGCACGACGCTGTCGATGGAAGGACTCGATATGCGAGAGGTGGTGAAGACCTCGGTGAAAGCGACCCACACCCTATTCGACAGTAAGGGCCAGCACCTGAGCCTGCACCTGCCGGAGGCATATTGCGCGGTGCGAGGCGACAAACAACGTCTCGAACAGGTGCTGATCAATCTGCTCACTAACGCGCACAAATATTCGCCGCCGGGTTCGAGGGTAGTGGTGAGGGGGGCGCGCGCCGGTAATGAATGTGTGGTGAGCGTGCGGGATAACGGTCCCGGCGTGCCACCTGATGAGCAGGAACGGATATTCGAGCGCTTCTACCGCAGCAGCCTGCACCGCCAGGACCGGACCGCTTCCACGGGGCTGGGGTTGCCGATTGCCCGTACGGTAGCCGAGATGCACGGGGGACGGCTCTGGCTCGAAACCGCACCCGATGGCGGGAGCATATTTATGCTGGCTCTGCCGCTGTCGGCCAGCAGCTAGCTACCGATTTCTTACCAAGTTCTTCCCCTGCAAACAAAAAAAGAGTAGGCCATAGAAATATTCTAGGGGCGCGGCACGAATCCTGCTAACGGCATTGGTCACCCAACTGAATAGCCACGACACACTCCACCATTACGCGATATTAGAGAGCGCATGGGAGGTGGGCGGTCCTCACAGGCAAGTGGTTGAGCCTCCCCAGCCGCATATAAGGCGTGCTTTGTTCGTATGGCGAACGAAGCACGGGAACGAGAGGAGATTACGCATGATAGGACAGAGTAGTCGTATCAGACGCCGGGACGTTGCCATTGTCATCGCGCTTTTGGGAGCGCTTGCCGTCACCGGCATATTGATCGCCGGAGAAGTAGGCCCGCAGAAGGCTCCTACCATGAGCCAAGAGGCCAGGCAGTATATAGAGCAGGCGCTCTACGCGGCAGAGCCTGGGGAACGCGGGGGCGAGGAGGCGCTGGAGCTATCCAGGCAGGATGCCTACTGGAACACGCGCTATACCTACCCGACGGGAAGGGCCGAGAGGCGCTGGCTGACGGATGCCCTGCAACAGGATAGGGCCGTGCGGTCGGGCGTGCCAGGCGGGCAGGTAACGTACAACCGTGGCACGGCGAACCAATCGCCGCTGGTGCTCGACCCCAACAGGTGGATCGCGATTGGGCCGCAGCCGCAGGACAGCAACACCTGCGAAGTGTGCTTTCCATTCGGGATCGTGGCGGGGCGGGTGAACGATGCGGTCATCGATCCTATCTCCCCCACTATCGCTTATATAGCGGTGGATGGCGGGGGCGTCTGGAAGACGACCAACTGCTGTAGCGTGGCGACCACCTGGACGTCCACCATGTCGGGGCCGGATATCGCCACCACGGCTATAGGCGACCTGGCGCTTGACCCCGCGAACCACGCGGTGTACGCTGCCACGGGCGACCTGCGATTCGGGTCGTTCTCGTTCGGCAGCAACGGCATCCTCAAGAGCACCGACCTGGGCGCGACGTGGCAAACTAAGGGCGCCGAGGTGTTCGGTATGGCGCTGCCCCAACCGGCGGGCCAGTTCCCGCAGTACGACTCGGTGGGCAAGGTGGCGGTAGACCCGCGCAACTCCAACACGCTGATCGCAGGCTCAAAGCGCGGCGTGTTCATCTCCTATAATGGGGGCGACGACTGGGCCGGGCCGTGCCTGCCGGACCCCTACCCCAACCAGCGGCAGGATATCACCTCGGTACTGGTGATGACCAATACGGGCGGCATAGCCGACCTGTTCGTGGCGGTGGGGTCAAGGGGATTCAGCACGACGGTACAGTATAACCTGGCCGAGAACGGGGCAAACGGCATCTACCGCGCCACCGTACCGGCCAGTGGCTGCCCGGCCAACTGGAGCCTGTCGAGCAGGCCGAACAACGGCTGGCCCGCGGGTACGGGGTCCGGCATACCGCAGTACATGCCCGGAGGCAACCAGGTTGGGCGCATAGACATGGCGTTCGCGCCCAGCAATCCCAACTATATATACGCCGAGGTGCAGGCGATCAACCCCGGCGACGGCGCGATCCAGAGAGGCGGTATGTACGGCATCTGGCGCTCGACCGACAGGGGCAATACGTGGGAGCGCAGGACAACCGCGCAAGACCTGGAAGACGCGCAGGACCTATGCGGCGGGACGTGCGTGGGAGACCCACTTGCGGTGTGTGGCGACGTGGCGCAGAACTGGTATGACCAGCACATAGCGGTGGACCCCAACAACCCGGAAGTGATCTTCTTCGACAACATCAACGTCTGGAAATCGACCGACGGCGGCTTGACGGTGAGGGACCTGACGTGCGGCTACAGCACCATCCAGGTGCCGAGGCCGGTGCACGTAGACCAGCACGCCATTACCTTCTTCCCCGGCTCGTCGAGCAACGTGCTGTTCGGGAACGACGGCGGCATATACGTGAGCAACAATGCCAACCTGCCGCAGCCGACGTTCCAGCATATGAACAACTCGCTGAACACCATAGAGTTCTACGGGGGCGACATCAACGCTAACTTCGCCACCAACCCGGTGCCGGTGGCGGTGGCGGGAGCGCAGGACAACGGTTCGTCGTCGTGGACTTCGCCCGATCCAAGCGTGGGGCCGTACCTGTGGCAGCAGCGGATCGGCGGCGACGGTATGTTCGCCAGGATAGAGCCGATACTGGGTCTGCGCGTCTATATGGAGGCGCAGAACGGCGCGATGAGGATATCCAGTAGCGGGCACCAGGGGCCGTACCCGCTCGCCTCGGCTGCCACCAACTACACTGTCGACTCGCCCAGGCTGTCGTTCATCTTCCCCTACGAGATATACAAGGGTGTGCCTATTGGCACGGCGGGTGGGGGTGAAGAGTGCGCGCTGGCGGCGGACGGTGGTTGCGGCCACCTGATCGCGGGCACCTACCGCGTGTGGGAGCACCTGCAAGGCGGACTGGCCGCGAGTAGCTGGTACACCAACAGCCCCGACCTCACGAAGGGCACGCTGGCCGACCGCTCGTTCATCAACCAGCTCAGCTACGCGCCCAGGACCGATAACATCGCCATCGCGGGCACGAACGACGGCAACGTGTGGATAGGGTTCAACCTGGGCACCGGGGTACCGGGCAGCGCTATCTGGGCGAACGTGACCGGGGGCAACGCGGTGCTGCCCAACAGGCCGGTCCTGGATGTGGCGCTGGATGGCAACGTGATGCTGACTTCCACTATGCCGATAGGGTACGCGGCGGTGGGCGGCTTCGACCAGAACACGCCCGCCCAGCCTGGGCACGTGTTCAAGTTTACGTGCACGCTGCCCAACTGCGCTACGTTCACAGTGGAGAACAAGTCGGGCAACCTGCCGAACATCCCGGCGGACTCTATCATGGATAACCCGCGCTTCCGCCAGCAGGTGTTCGTGGGCACCGACTGGGGCGTTTACTTCACGAACAACATAGACGCGCCGTCGCCGGTGTGGGAGCGGTTCAACGCGGGCATGGCGAACGTGATGATATGGGACATGGCGATAGACAGGGGCTTTACCACGCTGGCGGCCTTTACGCGGAGCCGTGGGGCGTTCGTGTGGCCGCTGCCGTCCGCTCCGTTCGCGGGGCCGACGCCAACCGGCACCCGCACCACGCCCAGCCCTACCAGGACACTGGGAGCGACCAATACGGCTGCCGTGCCGCCGACTTACACAGCCGGCCCATCGAACACGCCCACACCGACGCGTACGACGGTGCCGACAGGAACGCCTTTAGGATGTGGCGGGTCGGTGCCTCTCTTCGAGGGATTCGAGAGCGGGACAACGGGCGTGTTCTCGGCGACCACGGCTAGCGGAGACCAGCCCTGGCGCGCGGTGAACACCATGGCTTACGCGGGGTCGTGGTCCGTGCATATACCTAACAATAACGTTGCAGGGGACCAGCGCCTGGAGATGATCAACGCGGTGGCGATCCCCGCCTCGGCGAACTCGGCGCAGATGACCTTCTACCACAAGTACTCGTTCGAGAACCCTCAGGTCCCGTACGACGGAGGCGTGCTTGAGTACAGCACCGACAATGGGGCCACATGGCTCGACGCGGGGCCGATCATCACCGAAGGGGGGTACAACGGGATCATACTGGCCGGTGCTGGCAATCCGCTTGCCCTGCGGGAGGGGTGGACTAACGAAAGCCCAGCTTACCCCAACTGGAACCGGGTGACCGTGAACCTGAACACCTTGCGCGGCACAAGCGTGAAGTTCCGGTTCCGCCACGGCAGCGATGAGAACACGGGCGGCCCCGGTTGGTGGGTGGACAACGTGGAGATACTGGTACTGGGCGGCTGCGGCAGCGCGACGCCTGGGGCCACGAACACGCTTGTAGTAGCGACAGCTACGCGCACGAGCACGCCGTTGCCGACGCAAACGCCGGGTGGGCCTAGCGCCACGCCCGTACCAAGCAACACCAGCACCGCTACATCAACAAGGACGTCTACGCCGTTGCCGACGCAGACGCCGGGCGGGCCTAGCGCCACGCCGCAGCCTTCCAACACAGCCACGCGCACAGCCACGCGTACAGCTACGCGCACGGCTACCTTGCCTGCGCCCACCAACACCAGGCCGCCAACCCAGACGCCGGGAGGGCCACCAGCCACACCAGAGCCTACTAACACCACGGCCCCAAGCCCTACGCCCTGCTCCTTGCAGTTCACCGACGTGCCCCAGGGCCATACCTTCTACGACAGCATTAGGTGCCTGGCTTGCCGTGGCATCATCAACGGCTACTCCTCGGGGTGTGAGACAGGTAACCCCTGCTTCAGGCCGGGCAACAACGTGACGAGGGGACAGCTATCGAAGATCGTGGCTAACTCGGCGGGCTTCACGGAGCCGATACCGGGCGGGCAGCAGAGCTTCGAGGATGTTGTGCCTGGGTCTACGTTCTGGGAGTTCATCGAGCGGCTGTACGCCAGGGGCATCATCGAGGGCTACCCGTGCGGTGGTGCCGGCGAGCCGTGCGTGCCGCCCGAAAACAGGCCGTACTTCCGCAGCAACAACAACGCGACCAGGGGGCAGATCTCCAAGATCGTGGCAATAGCGCGGGGTTGGACCGACCCTGTGACTAGCCAGACCTTCCAGGACGTGCCACCCGACTCGACGTTCTATATATGGATAGAGAACCTGGCGTCGAGGGGCGTGATGAGTGGCTATCCATGCGGCGGGCCGGGAGAGCCGTGCGTGCCGCCTGATAACAGGCCGTACTTCAGGCCGGGCAGCCTCGCGACGAGGGGACAGACCTCGAAGATCGTAGCCAATACGTTCTTCCCGGACTGCCAGACGCCCAGGTAACGACAAACCAGCAGGGCGGGCGGCGTTGGATATGCCGTCCGCCTCAATCAGCAAAGGCCACCCTCATGAAGCCGGGTGGCCTTTGCATCTGTATGCACTTATAATGCATAACAAAACTGGGTGGTAGGCAGGTAGGGGCGGGTTTGAAACCCGCCCCTACAACAGGTTTCATTAGATGCACTCATAATAGCCTGGACTTTATCGACGTCCAATCGTTCCGCAGAATGGCACACAAAGGAGGTAGTAGTTGAAAAAGAGCATTCAGACGACCCTGGGCATGATACTGGTGACGGCGCTGACGATCCTGGCGCTGGTGGCCTGCGGAGATGCCAGCACGCCCGCCACGCCCGCCACGCCCGCCACTCCCACGACTGCGGCGAGAGCAACGGCCACGGCTGTCTTGGAGCAGCCGACTAACGAACCTACCGAGGATGTCCAGGACACGTCCGACGGGTGGATTACCTTTACGTCGGAAGCCGGAGGGTTCTCTGTTGATATGCCCGGTGAGCCGCAAGAGACCTCGCAGACCAACGATTCCGCCCTGGGGAAGATCACCTTCCACTTTTTCCAGGTAACGGACGGGGGAATGCAGTATGCCGCCGCCTACAACGACTACCCGGTCGAGATGGATCAGGCAGACCTGGACACAGAACAGTTGTTGAAAGAAGCTATAGAGGGGGCTGCCCAGGGGAAAGAGGTCGTGAATACGCGGTCGATTGAGGTGCAAGGCCACCCCGGCATAGAAGGCGAGATCAACGTCTCCGCGGAAGCCCACGTCTGGTACAGGAGCATCCTGGTAAAAAGCCGCCTCTACCAGCTAATCGTCTCTGCTCCCGAAGCTGACATGGCTGAGGGCGAAGCCAACGCCAGGCGCTTCATCGACTCGTTCAAGCTGCTCGATCAATGATAATTCTCGCATTATAGGCGAATGATGGACGGTAAACGCCCGATTCGTATGGACAACAGGAGGCCACCCCCGTGAATGGGTGGCCTCTCTATTGCACCATTTCCACGACGGCTAATTATACCGAGGGCTTGTTGTGTCGCGCATAGAACTCATCTTGAAGCTGTTGGGTGGTTCTATCTTCCTTGATTACTCTTATTTGCCGGGCAAGGGCCTCTGCCATGGCATCGAAGAGCCGGTCGCCTACCTCGGCTGTAGCCGGATTGGCATCGCCCTGGTAGTGGGTTGGGTGGTCGGCATACCACCAGATGCCCGTCTGCACGCCTGCCTCCCGTAGGGTCTGCAAGCGATTCAGCGCTTTCCCTTCATCATCAGCGGGAACGCGTTGCATATCTACCAGGTCGGGGCGGATAGCCAGGATCAGGCTGGTTTCGCCGGGACCAGCGTGGCCGTCGGTCGAAGGCTCCCACGGGGCATCAAGCTTCCCGCCGAATAGTAGCGTGTGCGGTTGCACCAGATAGACTACATAGTCACGAGGGCTGTGCAACTGGATCATGTTGAAGAACGAAATCAAGCCGTGGTTGCCGCCATGGGCGTTGACGAGCACGATCTTCTTCAGTCCATTCCGGGCGATCTCACGGCAGACGTTATCGAGAAGGCGCAGCATCAGGTCGGGGTCGATGGCGACGGTGCCCGCGAGGTGGCGTGCTTCGGGGATCTGGGTGAAGATGTAATTCGGGAAGACGACCGCAGGCTCTAGTGCCGCCGCGCGCCGGCAGATCTCGTGCCCTATGTAGGTATCAGTCCCCAGGGGCAGGTGATGTCCGTGCCGTTCGAGCACCGACAATGGGAGCAAGCACACGCCTTCGGATTGCTCGATAGCTTCGACGAATTGGTCGCCGGTAAGTTCCTCCCATTGCATCTCGTATTACTCCTTTTGCAACGTAACACCAGGTTGGAGGGTATCGCTGGGGCTGATCGCTATATTCCTGGCTTATGCCGTCGGCGGTAGCGGCGTATTAGATTGTTGGTGGAGCTATCGTGTTGCAGGAGCGGCTCTTCGGGACCGGTCAACTCGGGGATGATGCGCTTCGCCAGCACCTTACCTAGCTCGACGCCCCACTGGTCGAACGAGTCGAGCTGCCAGATCGCTCCTTGCGTGAAAACTATGTGCTCGTATAGTGCGACCAACGCGCCCAGCGTTTCAGGCGTCAGTTGATCGGCAAGGATAGTGCTCGTCGGGCGATTGCCTGAGAAGGTACGCGCCGGCACCAGCTCTTCGGCAACGCCTTCGGCCCGAAGCTCCTCGGCGAGCTTGCCGAAGGCCAGGGCTTCCGTTTGGGCGAACATGTTCGCCATGAGCATCTCGTGCTGGCTATCCAGTGGGTTCAGGGGCCGGCAGAAGCCGATGAAGTCGGCGGGGATCAGCTTGGTGCCCTGGTGGAGAAGCTGGTAGAAAGAGTGCTGGCCGTTGGTGCCCGGCTCGCCCCAGTAGATCGGGCCGGTCTGGTAGGTGACGGGCTGGCCATCGCGGGTGACCGACTTGCCGTTGCTCTCCATTGTCAGTTGCTGTAAGTATGCCGGGAAGCGCTTGAGGTATTGGTCATACGGTAGGACCGCCACCGTCTGCGCGTCGAAGAAGTTGTTGTACCAGGTGCTCAGCAGGGCCATGAGCACGGGCAGGTTACGGTCGAGGGGAGTGGTGCGGAAGTGCTCGTCCATAGAGTGAAAGCCTGCTAGCAGCGCCCGCCAGTGACCAGGGCCGATAGCGATCACCGTCGATAGGCCGATAGCCGCGTCCATAGAGTAGCGGCCACCTACCCAGTCCCAGAACTCGAACATATTGTTGGTATCGATGCCGAACTTCGCCACCTCCTGGGCGTTGGTGGATACGGCGACGAAGTGGCGAGCGACGGCGCGCTCATCGCGCAGTTTCTCCAGGGTCCAGTCGCGGGCGGCCTGGGCGTTGGTCATCGTTTCCAGGGTGGTGAAAGTCTTGGAGGCGACGATGAAGAGGGTCTCTTCGGGGTCGAGATCGAGGGTGGCCTCGACGAAATCGGTGGGGTCGATATTGGAGACGAAGCGGAAGGTGAGGTCGCGTTGGCTGTAATGCCGCAGGGCTTCGTAGGCCATGACCGGCCCCAGGTCGGAGCCGCCGATGCCGATGTTGACTATGTTGCGGATGCGCTTGCCGGTGTAGCCTTGCCAGGAGCCGTCGCGCACGGAGGTGGCGAAGGTGTTCATGCGGTCGAGCACCGCGTACACGTCGGGCACCACGTTCACGCCATCCACCAGGATCTCTGCGTCGCGGAGGGCGCGTAGGGCGACGTGGAGGACGGCGCGGTCTTCGGTGGTGTTGATTTTGTCGCCCCGGAACATGGCCTCGATCTGATCGGGGAGCGCGCTCTGTTCGGCCAGTTGGAGCAGCAGACGCAGGGTTTCGTCCGTGACCAGGTGTTTGGAGTAGTCGAGGTAGAGGCCGGAGGCTTCGGCGGCCAGGCGCTCGCCGCGATGGGGGTCGTCGGCGAAGAGGGTGCGCAGCGACACGTCTTTGATCGCGTCGTGATGCGATGTAAGCGCCTGCCAGGCGGGGAGTTGGGTGGGATCGGGTGTGGTGGAAGACGGCATGAAACTACCTCCGCTGTGGATATGTATTTTGTGCTAACATCCTGTAAAGGTTATAGTGCGGCAAAGGCAAAAATGCAAATACGAGCATGAAGGGGGGCCGAATATGAAGATAGGGGTGGTTTTTCCGCAGACGGAGATAGGGGCGGATGCGTCGGGCATCCGCGACTACGCGCAGGCGGTCGAGGAGATGGGGTACACGCATATCCTGGCTTACGACCATGTGCTGGGCGCGAGCGTGCGCAACCGCCCCGACTGGAGCGGACCGTACACGAGCGACACTATGTTCCACGAGGTGCTGGTGTTGTTTGGCTTCCTGGCGGGGGTGACGCGGCGGGTGGAGCTGGTGTCGGGGGTGCTGATCCTGCCGCAGAGGCAGACCGCGCTGGTTGCCAAGCAAGCCGCCGAGGTGGATGTGTTGAGCGGCGGGCGGCTGCGGCTGGGAGTGGGCGTGGGGTGGAACGAGGTGGAATATGAGGCGCTGGGCGAGAACTTCCACGACCGGGGCAAGCGTATCGAGGAGCAGATCGAGATCATGCGGCGGTTGTGGACGGAAGATGTGGTGGACTTCAAGGGGCGCTGGCATACTATAACCGAGGCGGGGCTGAATCCGCTGCCGGTGCAGAGGCCGATCCCGGTGTGGATCGGGGCATTTGCCGAGGCGGTGCTGGAGCGGATAGGGCGCATCGGGGATGGGTGGTTCCCGCAGATGCAGCCTACGGACAAGGCGCGCGAATTGATCGAGAAGCTGCGCGAGCACACGGTGCGGGCGGGACGCGACCCCGACTCGGTGGGTATAGAGGCCCGCATCAGCATGCGCGGGCAGACGCCGGACGGCTGGCGCGCACAGTTGGAGGGTTGGCGCGATTTGGGCGCTACCCACGCTTCGGCGAACACGATGGGCCTCGATTTGCGGGGGGTATCGGACCATATAGAGATGCTGCGGCGGTTTCGAGAGATATTGGATTAGTGCCATAGGGGCAGCGCGGCTGTTAAGCGTTCAAGTAGGGGC
>JBAURA010000224.1:0-10439 GCA_049580985.1 Chloroflexia bacterium | reverse complement strand
GCTATTTCGGGGCCAGCACGGGAGGCGGCGCGGCCCTCGTCGCGGCCGCACAAAAGCCTGATGACGTGGGCGCGGTCGTCTCCCGTGGCGGGCGGCCTGACCTCGCGGGCGCAGCGCTAGCGCACGTCCAGGCCCCCACCCTCCTGCTCGTCGGCGGCAACGACTACCCCGTCATCCCCCTGAACCAGTCGGCCTTTGCCCAACTGCGTTGCCTAAAAAAGCTGGTGATCGTACCCGGCGCGACCCATCTCTTCGAAGAGCCGGGCACGATGGAAGAAGTAGCCCGCCTCGCCCGCGACTGGTTCCTGGAATACCTGACGAGGGATTAGGGATCAGGGACCAGGCAAGAACGTAACCGCCTGATCCCTAATCCCTGATCCCCGATCTCACTTTGGTATCAACTCCACCCCCAACTCAAGCTCCGCGAACACCGGGTACGGCGACGCCAACCCGTCTGTCAATTCCGCATCCTCATCAAGCGACATGCTGTTTACGGTCACCTTCAGCACCCACCCCTCCGGGCTTATCACCTCGTAACTCTCGCCTTCCTGTGCGACTTCGATAGGGGTACTTGATGCGCTGCCCAGCAATTCCGTGAACTCGTTCACCATCTGTTGCGATGAAACGAGCCACATATCTACGCTGGTATTCTCGGCGGCATCCTCTAGCGCAATGACTATGACCACAGGCTGCCTGCTTACTCCCTCGCCGTTGGGGTCCTCGTAGAGCCTTGCCTGTAGGCGTAGATGCAGTTGCAGGCCGTCCGTCCCCTCAATCACATCCGAAATGACCGGCCCGTCCACCGGGATATCTTCCAGCGAAAGCTCGAACCTCCTGGTGTCCGAACTTGCCGTTACGACCGTAGGGGTGTCCGGCGGGGTAGTGGGAATGATTTCTGGTACGAGCGTAGGTTCGGCAACGACTATGCGAGTGCTTGTAGGTTGGGTTGTGGGTTGCGTGACCCCGACGTTGGATGGGGAAGAGTTGTTGCCGAATGCAGGCAGCTTCCAACCCATGAACAAGAAGCCTGCCGCCAGGCCTCCGCCAATCACCACCAGCAGAAGCAGCAGAACAAGCGGCGCTTTGCTGCCACGCCTGGGCAAAGGTTGTGGCGGTACCGGCGCATAACCCTGGTAAGGAGGCATCTGCTGGGGTGGATACTGAGCAGGCGGATATTGCTGGGGTGGGTACTGAGGCGTATTAGGGTATGGCGGCATTGCGTAAGGAGGCGGCACGGCTTGAGCTACCGCCCTCCTCCGACCGAAGCGCATCACAAGGAACGCGCCAAGAGACGCCCCAACCACAAGCAGCGCACCCCCACCGATTATGAACAGCAAACTCGAATCGAGCGCGCCGCCGGGAGCCGAAGTGGAGCCTGCCCCGGCCACGGCATCGCTGCCCGTGAGGGGTGGAGGCGGTGGCTTGGGCGAGTTAGGCTGGCTGGGAACCACGAACGGCCCTACATCAGCAGCAGTGGTATTGTATCCATCGCTTGCCAGTATGCGGATATACGTCTGCTCGCTGGGTAGTATCTCTTCGGTGGAGAAGGTGTACTGCGTGTCGCGATTACCAATCTCCAGCGGGTACCACGACTGCTTGCCGTCGGCGCTGTACATGATGTCGTATCGCAGAGCATCGCCGTCCTCGTCGCTGCCTGTCCACTCGATGGTGTGCTCCCCTTCCCACCTATCGCCCGCCTTCGGAGCGGTAATAGCCACAGTTGGAGCATGCGCGCTTACCTTGAGGGAGGTAAGCTCCTCCTGCCCACTCTCGTTGCGCACTAGCACCACGCTTGCTGCCTTGCCGGGGTCTGGCAGTGCGAGCACGAAGCCTACCTCGTCGGTTATCGCTCCCGTCCGGGCCGAATAGAGTTGGGGCGGGTCGAAGCAATTCTCATAGAGAAGCGCGCCGCCCGCATTCATGAAGCGGAGGCAGTAGTCCCCCGTTCCTTCACGTTGCGCGGCCACACTCTTCGACTGGCCCATGAGCGACAACTGGAGGTCGGCCAGGCTGGGTAAAAGAGACTTGCCCGACGCCTGGCTTGAAGGCCCGGAGCCGCCTGAGCTATCATCGGGCGGGCGCACCATCTCGAAATTAATGACCTTACCAAAGATAATAGAGCCGCGTACCCACACTTTCGCCTTGCCGAGGTTAGCTGTTTCCCCACGAGGGCGCAGGTTGCCATCATATAGCTTCTTGTAGTGGAAAGGCGATATCCACCGATCCTTATGACAGTAGCTCATGTAGTCGTAGTAAGTGGGCGGAATCACCTCCATAAGCTGGGTATCGAAGCCTACCTCATGGATAGCCGCGCTGTTTCCATATTCTGAGGGCCAGTACTCCGCGTTGCCGAACCAGTTCTTAGCGATGCTGCAATCGCGGCTGGGGTCGCCTGTGGTCCCTGGATGGTCAAGGCCCAGGTTATGCCCTACCTCATGCGTCATAGCTATGACCGAAGCTTCACTGACCTCAAATTCACTCCTGTAGTCAACGGCCACCGACGCCGGCTCCCCAATGTAGCCAACACCTCCGAAGTCGTATCTATTGCTCGATCCCAGGTCATTAGCAGGCAGCCAGCCGACTATCAGGTCCGGCCTGTCTTTATCAATGCGCTCATAAAGCTCACGTAAGTCCAATAAGAGGTTCCCACCACTGTTCAGGTCTCCCACCACCCGCACCCGCCAGGGTAGCTCGTAGTACTGGAGGCCCGCATCGGCCACGGGGTAAGTCTTCTTGAGCAACGCTTCGTATTTACCAACATTGGGGCCGGGCCATTCGAAGTCCTCCTTACCCGGCGGCTTATATCCGATCTTTACATACCCTATGCGGAGGCTGTTGCGCTGCATGAACTCGAACGGCTCGGTGTGATCGTTATCGCTGTAATCGCGCTCTTTGACGGAATGATCGGGGTTGACCACAGCCTTCAGGCTGAAGACCCCGGCAGCCGTCGTTTCGGGCGGGAGGAGAAAGTTGATCGAGCTTTCGGCCTCGCCGCGCCCCGGAGTGATGCCGGGGTTCAAGGCCAGCAGCTTACCCCCCTTGACCTCCACTTCAGTCTTGCCTTCGGGCCAGATGAAAAGGGACGCCTTAACGCCAATCTGCTCAGTTTGGTCCTCGGCCTTCACAAAGACGCGCACCACCGTCCGCTTGCCCGCCACCAGGGGTATCTTGTTGTCCTGGGTCTGGACTACCTGCACCACCTCTATGTGGTCCACCGTCAGATTCACCTCGCCCTTTTTGATAGGGGTGGCGGTCGCGGTCGGCGGCGGTGGCGCCCCGCATGAAGCTTCCTGAAGCTCCCGGTCTATCGCCGACGCCATCGCACGCAGCGGTCCGGGGTCGCGCGGCTTTTTGGCGTCGTCTGAGTCTTGCCCGGCGTCCCCGATCACCTCGTAGCAACCACGTGCATAACGTATTCCCAGCCCTCTCGTTATCTCAGGGGAAATTGCGTCGGGATGCTCCGATATCTCATATCCGAAGCCTGGATCCCCGAAGACGGAGGTGGCCACCCACGGCAAGGTATCCTTGCCACGTTGGTAAGCATCAGTAACGAAACTCTGCGCGCTGGCCGGACTGCTTCTCCTTTCGATACGTATGCTGTCAAGCTTCTTGTTCGGGTCCCGTTCCCTGTAGTTCAACTGGCATGTAGTGGCTTTGAGGGGATCATTTATTCCCGGGAACAGCACCGCCTCGTCGCTACCCGCGAGCTGCTTCAACAGGGCGCACAGGTCAACGTCTTTCTCCAGTGCAAACGCCTGAGGCGTGCTGCCTATCATGCCTGCATGGCTCTCCCCACCTGGAGCAGATATGCTCAGCACTAGCAATCCAAGCACAATCACGCAGGCACATAAGCGTAACCAACGCTGCCGCTTCGTACGGAGTCTGCCTATTGCCTTCATAAAAAACACCTCCAACTGGCACTCCCTACCTGCTGCCAGCTCTGTCAGTGGGGCCGTTTATCCTTTCCCTCAAGGGTTGGCTAGCGCGTCCAGCAGCGCCGCTCCGCTCAGGCCTTCATCGAGCGCCTGCTGCCCGGCATAACCTTCGAAGGTCAGTTGTTCCTGGCCACCGGAGGCGACGAAGGTAGTGTTTACGTGCCCACCGGCATATCCTTCCACGCCGAAAATTACCTTCAGCGCCTTGCCGAGCAGGTTCCCTAGCGCCTCGCGGTCCTTGAGGTCGTCAACCGCGAGGGAGATAGTGACGTTAGTGGCCATGCAACAGGAGCTATTACCTGGCCCTGACCTGTTAGCGCATTCTTCGCCCAGACCTTCAACCTGTAGATCGTTTACCTTTACGCCGTCAGCCTCCAGCCCCGCCTTGATCTTTACCTGCAATGGCTCTACGGGCGAACCGGGATAATTGCCATAGAAGGAGGCCATAGTCCTGACGCACTCCTGTGTAGGCGTCGCAACCGCCACCGGGCCACCAACGCTCGGCGTAGGCGTGACGCCTGAACCC
Source organism: Chloroflexia bacterium (assembly GCA_049580985.1). Classification (GTDB taxonomy): domain Bacteria; phylum Chloroflexota; class Chloroflexia; order QHBQ01; family JADMIH01; genus JADMIH01. The sequence goes on along the minus strand of JBAURA010000224.1, from coordinate 5,978 downwards.
TGCGGAGTAGGAGTGCTCCCCGTTGGTATACCGGACATCCCACATGCAGATAATATCGGCATAGAAGCAAGCAAGAACGCAATAACCCCTATACGCTTCGCATTCACTTATGTGCCTCCTGTGTGCTAGTAGAGTGTCTGACAAATTCAAGGGAGTGATCGCAGGCTTCATCGAGGTAGTCAATATAAGGCATGGGGTTAGAGTTGGATGGAGAAGGCGGCGTGCAGCCCGTGCCACCGTCTGGTGGAAGGCATACTTTTGTCGTCATGGCAAACCTCCGAACTAAGAGTCGTTAGTCGCGGCCCTCTTTGCGGCAGTCACCGCCGCCGGGTCGAGCGAGCGACCGCACGTCCCGCAGAAGAACTGCCCCTCGGCCACCGCCCCCATGCAATCGGGATACGGGCAGATCAGCGTCCCCGGCGTCGCGAACCCCGGCGGCTGAGCCGGGCCGGGCTGCTGCCCGTAGAAGCCAGGGAGCTGCGTGGGCGGAACGGCGGGAGGCTGGGCGGGCCACTGCGCCGGTTGGGGCCGTGGTTTGCGCCTCACGACAACGAACATACCCAGGATGAGTAGGAGACCCACGCCCCCACCCACGAGGGCAAGTACCCACACGTTCATGCCACCCGGCAACGATCCAGGGCCGTTGCCCCCACCGGGGCCGGATGTGCCTGTGCCTGTGCCTGCGGTGTCCACAACGTAAGGGGGAGGCGGCGGTTGGGGCGAGTTGGGCTGTTGCGGCACAACCAGTGGCCCCACGTCGGCGTGCGTCGTGTCAAAACCGTCGCTCGCCATGACCCGTATGTATGTTTGTGCGCTCGGCAGTATCTCGTCGGTGGAGAAGGTATACTCCGTCTCATAGGAGCGTACTTCCAGGGGGTACCATGATACCTTGCCGTCCGGGCTGTAGAGGATGTCGTAGCGTAGCTCGTCGCCATCGGCGTCGGTGCCCGCCCAGGTTATCGTCTGCTCGCCTGCCCACCTCTCGCCGCCTTTGGGCGATGTTATAGCGATGCTGGGCGCGTTGCCGGCTTCGACGGCGGCTATCTCACGCTCCGCACCCCCATCCTTCTGGACGAGCGCCACGCGCGCGAAAGCGCCGGGATCGGGCACCGATAGGACAAACTCCGCCTCCTCGATTGGCTCAAGGCTCTCCTCCTTCACGAAATTCGGCTCGAAGCATCGCTCGTAAAGCGCCTGGCCTTTGGCGTCGAGGAAGCGCAGACAGTAGTCGCCCGTGCCTTCGCTCTGCATCGTAACGCCCCTCCGCGCACCGGCAAACAGGAGGCTGTCGGCAAAGTCGAGCCCGAATCCGCTTTCGGAAGGACTAGATCGCACCACGTCACGCGACGCACCACCCGAATCGGCATCCGGCGGTCGCACAAGCTCGAACCTGGGTGCGCCACCGCCACCCCGCACCCAGCCCCACCCCCGCACGATGATCTTATCTATGGTGCTGCCGCTGTATTCCGCTGCCGGCTTCACGTTCTGGTCGAACAGCTTCTTGTAATGGAAGGGAGTTATCCAGGCGTTGGGGCTGCAATAGCTCATGATGTCATAATAAGTATCGGGTATCACCTTCATCTCTACGGTGTCGAAGCCAAGCACGCGGGTAACGGCGCTGTCTCCGTACTCCTTGGGCCAGTAGCTACTGGACGAGCTTTTGGAGACCCTGCAAGGGGGATTGGGGTCGCTCTTAGTGGCCGTATGCTTCAGTCCCAGCGTGTGTCCTACCTCGTGCGCGAGCACCTCCACCGAGTAGCTCTTATTCGTTTGATAGTCTATAGAAAGGGCCACGTGCGCCAGTTGCCCCGGCACCGCCGCCTCGGCGAGGCCGCCGTACTCAAAGCCGCTCGTATATTCGCTCGATATCCAACCCATCAGAACGTCGGGCTTGTCGCCCTGGAGCTGGTCGTAGAACTCGCGCAGGTAATAGTTGAGGTCGTCCCCCAGGGTCGTGCTGGACGCGCTCCTGGTGGTGCGCACGCGCCAGGGCATTTCGTAATACTGGATGCCCGCGTCGGGGGCGGGCAGCAGCTTTTTCAACAGGGTTCCGTAGCCGGCGATATCGTCCTTGGGCCACGAGAAGGACGGCTGGAACGGCGGCCTGTAGCCGATGCGCACGTAGCCGACGCGCAGGCCGTTGCGCTGCACGAACTCGAACGGCTCGGTAAGCTCGTTATTCCCGTAGTCAGTCTCCACCGTAGCACGGTCCCCATTTAAGGCCACCCGTAGGCTGAACACGCCGGGGGAGGCCATTTCGGGCGGGATGACGAAGTTGATCGAGCTATCGGTAAACGTGCGGTCAGGGTTGACGTCCGACCTCACGAACATCAACGGTGGGGCGGCTCTTAGCGCCACCTCACTCTTCCCTTCCGGCCAGATGAAAGCAGCGGCGGTAGCCACGTAAGGGCCGGGGTCGCCTGAAATTGATTTGACCTTCGGAAAGACGCGCACCACCGTCTTCTTCCCCGCTACCAGTGGAATTGTGTTCTGCTGCGTCTGGATCACCTGCACCACCTCGATGTGGTCCACCTCGAAGTCGAGATCGGCGGTGGGGGTCGCCGAAGGCTGCTCGCGGGTGGCCGTAGCCGTAGAAGTAGGAGGCTTAGAGCCGCCGGTCGTGGGGACCGGACTCCCCTGCCCGCCAGGTGGGTCGTTGCACGGGAGCGAGGCAACGCCGCCGTCTACTGTACCCGCTATCGAGCGCACCTCGGATAGGTCGTTATATCTAATATTGGGGCCACCCAGCATGACCGAGCCTGCATCGCCATAGAATTTGTAGCAGTTGCGCGCGAATACTAGCTGGGCGTACTCCGATTTGTTGTGTGGGGCGCTGGGATCGGATGGGTGCTCGAAAGCAACGTCGCCCAGGCCGTCGATGCGCTTCCAGCCTGGGTCATCCGCGTACGATTCTACCTGGGCGCGCGCCGCGGCGCTGCTCCCCTCGTTGCTTACGTAGACTACGAAAAATTTATGCTCGTCACCGGAGCGCTCGTCGTAAACCTGGCAGCCTATATCTTTTCCGTCCCAGCTAACACTGGGTTGCACATCGAAGCCGGGTCCGGAGGGTAACAGAGCGCATGTAGGGTTAGTCTGGGCACGTGCGGTCTCGCCTGTCACGAGCACGGTGCCCGCGCCGTTAGCCTCGGCAGCGCCTCCTGGACTGGCAATGCTCAACGTCAGCAGCGCCAACACGCAATAAAAGGCGGTCCGCCATCCCGGCCACCCTTTGTGTGCTTTGTCCTTCATGGTGAACCTCCATCGCATACTAGCCACAAGCACTACCAGTTGTGCGGCATGGCCCTCCTGGCGGCAACCACCGCCGCCGGTTCGTGCGAGCAACCGCACATCCCGCAGAACGTCTGTCCCCGGACTACCTGCCCCATGCAACCTGGGTGCCGCTCCCTTCGGAGTCCACCCATCGCGACCTACCAGCCATTTCGACCGGTTGCTACTACGCACTGACCCCCGACCCCTGATCCCCGATCTCACTTTGGTATCAACTCCACCCCCAAATCAAGCTCTGTGAAGACCGGGTATGGCGAGGGTGAGCCATCAGTTAGCTCGGCATTATCATCGAGCGACAGGCTGTTTACAGTTACTTTCAGCATCCACCCCTCCGAGCTTGTCATCTCGTAGCTCTTGCCCACCTCTGCCGCCTCGACATTGATGCTTGTCAAGCCAATGCTGTCCATCAACTCTCGCATTTCATCCGCCAGTGCCTGCGACGAAACGAGCCACAAATCCAGGCTGGTATCCTCGTCGTCATCCTCCAGCGCGATATCGATGTTCACAGGGTATCTGCTCACCCCCTCGCCGTTGGGGTCCTCATAAGGTTGCGCTTCCACGCGAAGGTGTCGTTGCTCACCGTCTGTCCCTTCTATTTCCCCCGATATAATTGGCTCGCCTATCGGTAAATCGTCAAGCGAAAGTTGGAATTTCCTGGTATCCGTGCCTGCCGTTACTACTGTAGAGGTGGCCGGTGGCTCGCTCGTTGCCGTACTCTCAGGCGGGGTCGTGGCAGTAATTTCGGGCAACGTGGTAGGCTCGATTACGGCCACGGTAGTGCCCGTAGGGATAGCCGTGGGTTGCGCGACCCCTGTACTTGAGGAATTGCTTCCGAACGAAGGGAGTCTCCAACCGAGGGCGAAGAACCCTATGGCCAGCCCGCCGATCAGCGCCAATACCAAAAGCAATAGAATGAGAGGCGCTTTGCTGCCACGCCTGGGCAACGGCTGAGGCGGCACCGGCGCATAACCCTGGCTCGGAGGCATCTGCTGGGGCGGATATTGAGCAGGCGGGTACTGCTGGGGCGAGTACTGAGGCGCGTTAGGGTAAGGTGGACCCGCGTAAGGAGGCGGCGCGACCTGCGCTACCGCTCTCCGCCGGCCGGCGCGCATCGCAACGAGCGCCCCCAGGCCCGCCCCCACCACAAGCAGCGCCCCTCCCCCGATTATGAACCACAGGCCCGAATCGGCTGGGCTGCCGGGCGACGACGTAGCGCCGCCGGGGCTGCTTTCAGTTCCACTCCCACTATCAGCACCACTCTCGGTTTCGCTGCTGGCAGGGGGTGGAGGCGGCGGTTGAGGCGAGTTGGCCTGTTGGGGCACCACAATCGGCCCCACGTCGGCATGAGCGGTATTGTATCCATCGCTTGCCACCACGCGGATGTACGTCTGCTCGCTCGGCAGTATCTCGTCGGTGGAGAAGGTGTAAGAGCTTTCCTGCAACGCTACCGCCATCGGATACCACGACGCCTTGCCGTCCGCGCTGTACTCGATGTCGTAGCGCAGTTTGTCGCCGTCGGCGTCGCTCCCCGCCCACTCGATGGTGTGCTCTCCCTCCCACCTGTCCCCCGCCCTTGGCGAGGTAATGCTGAGCGTGGGTGTATTGCTGCTCACCTCCAGCGCGCGAAGCTCCGTTGTCTGCCCGCCCTCGTTACGCACCAATACCACGCGCTCTACGTTGCCAGGATCGGGCAGTTCCAGCATGAAGCCACCCTCAGCCCTCGATGGGTCAGATTCACTCTCCTCAGATGGGACGACCATCGGCTCGAAGCAGCGCTCGTACAACAGAGTGTCGCTCACGCCCAGGAAGCGCATACAATAGCTCCCTGTGCCCTCCTGTAGCGCGGGTGTGTACGCCGTTTGGCCCGGCAGCGACAATAGCGAGTTGAACGCGCCCGGCAAAAGGCCTTGACCCAATCCCCTCTCTCTGCCGGAGCCACCCGCGTTGCCACCCGGCTGGCGCACAAGTTCGAACGTCGTTGCGGAGCCGGAGGGCCCGGCCCAGCCTCGTGCCCTGAAGACTCGTTCTACTTTTGCGATGAAATCGCCTGATGGACGAAAGTTGATATCGAACAGCTTCTTATAGTGGAATGGAGATATCCAGGCTTGGTCGAAGTTGCAATAGCTCATCATGTCGTAATAGCTCTTCGGCACTACTTCCATGTTCACAGTGTCGAAGCCGACCTCACGGATAGCCGCGCTGTTCTGGTACTCTGCGGGCCAGTAGAAAAAGGAGGTACTTGAGACCTTGCAAGGGGGGTTAGGATCGCCCGTGGTACCCGTGTGGTCCAGGCCCAGGGAGTGCCCAACCTCGTGCGCCAGGGTTCCCTTGGGGAAATCGCTGGCTACGTAGTCGATCCCCAACATTGCATGCTCGTTCAGAATGGCCAACCCCCCGAAATCAATTTTGCTGGCGTAGTTATCAGGGACCCAGGCCATAATTATGTCCGGCTTGTCTTCCATGCGCGCATGGAATTCGAGCAAGTCGATCAGGAGGTTCCCGCCCGCAAAAAAACCCGTCAGGTCGCGTGTAGTGCGTGCTCGCCAGGGTAGCTCATAATATTGGATGCCTGCGTCGGGAGCCGGGATGATCTTCCTGAGCAAGGTATCATGCGTGGTGACCTTGTCGGTCGGCCACCTGTCTTGGTTGGCGACCGGCGGTTTGTACCCCATGCGAACGTAGCCCACCCG
>JBAURA010000223.1:0-1853 GCA_049580985.1 Chloroflexia bacterium | reverse complement strand
GAAGTATCCAGGCTACGGTTTTGTTGTCTATGTTCATCGCGATGTGTCCCTCCTATCGAGTTGCCGGTTGTCAGTTGTCAGTTGCCGGTGGTAAACCATCGTCACCGGTATTGTGCTCTGGGAGAGTGCTCACTTTCCAGGTCGAAAGGTGCTCACTTTCTGCCTATACCTGGCCGGCCAGGGCTATAGAATCACAATAGCCCGCGCATCTCTGCGGGGCTATTGTGGGGAGGGGGAGTAGGTATCGCTATCTGCCGTCCGAGTACTTCTCTTTGTACCTGAAGGTGCCCAGTTGCGAAAGGAGCACATCGTAGGGCTTGGGGTTCTCCGGGTGCTTCTCGAACACCGCGCGCTCGAAGTACTGGACCGTGTAGGTCTTGCCGTCGAGGTCGGACTTTTCAGGGAACTCGTCGGATAGGGGGTAGCCTTGCTGGGCGAGGCCGCCATTGGCCTGCCAGTACTCCCAGAAGCGGCCTGACACCGTTTTCCCGGTCTCCTTGAAGAAGTGGGAGGTCTCGGCCTGGGCAGACTGGCCAGGGGGCAATACGTTGAAGAAGCCCTTCATCGAGGCGGCGTGGTCCTGGAAGTGGCAGTGGTACATCCACATGCCCGGCCCAACGTCCTCACCCGCGATTGATAGGAAGCCGAAGCTATCGCCTGGCGACAGGATATGCGTATCCTCGCGCCCACTACCGGCATTCGCGGGATTGCTCGCGCCGGGGTCGGAGGTGCGGTTGGGGGTCAGCCAGCGATGGCCGTGCAGGTGGAAGTTGTGCACACGGTTGCCGTGCGACACGATCACCCACTCGACAAGCTCGCCCTGGCGCGCGCTATATGTGATCGTGTCGGGATAGACGCGCCCGTTGAGGGACCTGTCGTGCCCGACCACCACGAAGCTATGAGCAGGCCTGGGATCGCCGGGCTTGCGTACGATGAGCGCGCCGTACAGCCCGCGCGCTATCCCCTCGCTGCCCTCGTCGTCGCCAACTACGTGGTCGTGGTAGTGCCAGTAGCCGGCAGTGCCCGTGGCCGCGCGCCACTGGTATACCTTCTGCGCGCCCGGTTTCGCCAGCGAGTTGCTATGCCGCGTGCCGTCGCTGTCCAGATTGTAGTGCACGCCATGCGCGTGCAGGCTTACGTCCATGCTCAACTGGTTCTTGAGGGTGATGTCCAGCGTTTCGCCCTCGGTCATCTCGATGATAGGGCGCACGCCGTTAGCCCCGTAGTCGGGGGCCACGAACGCCAGGCTGCCATCCTGCATCGTCTGGGCCACCAGGGTGAGGGTCCCCTTGGGGTGGATAACTTGGTCGGGGAAGCTGGTCTGCGCGACCGCGCGCCCGCCACCAACGAACATGCCCGCCACCACCAGCACCGCCGTGACGACTGCCACCAGCGAGACCCGCGCCAGGCGTGAGCCGGGCAGGGTAAGCGTGATCCCATGAGCAGCATGCCTCGGCTCTCCACCACCTAGCGCGAAACCGACCAGGAGCGCGTAGGCCGCCGACACGAGGGCTACCACGCCCGTATGCAGCATGAGCGACATACTCTCTACGCCCGCCGCGCCGCCGTGATGGCCTACCTGTGCGCCCTCAGGGTAGATACCGCCGAGGGCTGTGGCCGCCCCCATCAGCATTGCGTAGAGCACCGCCAGCGTGATATTGACCTGGATGCCTGGATGGGATATGGGCTGCGTGGACGAGGCGCTCCCCCGAAAGGCCAGCAGCACGGCGAGCGCCACCAACGGCAGGGCAAGCGTGCCGTCGCGCAGCCAGAGCGCGACATCAACGGTGGTGTCGCCCGAGCCAAGCAACCGGCTGTGCACCCACCCTAGGAGCGCCGACCCGCCATACGCC
>JBAURA010000222.1:0-5523 GCA_049580985.1 Chloroflexia bacterium | reverse complement strand
CCCCAGGCACAACCGGCAATGGATGACCAGCCCTCAACACCCCCCAACTCCTCAACCACCAACCACACACACCTGGCAGGTTGACCCCGCCCAGGTAGGCGACCGCCTGGACCGCGCCCTCGCGGCCCTCCTACCCGGACTCTCGCGCTCCTACGCCGCGCAGCTAATCGCGGGCGGCCATGTCAACGTCAACGGCGCTCCCGCCACCAAACCCGCCCACAAGCTGAAGGCAGGCGACACCCTCCTGGTAGAAATACCCGCCCCGCAGCCGAGCGCCCTGCAAGCCGAAAACATACCCCTCACCGTGGTCTACGAGGACGCCGACCTGCTGGTAGTTGACAAGCCCACCGGCATGGTAGTCCACCCCGCGCCCGGGCATGCAGGCGGCACGCTCGTAAACGCTCTACTGTCCCACGTCCCCGGAATCGAATTGGATATGGGCGACGAATCGAGGCCCGGCATCGTCCACCGGCTCGACAAGGATACCAGCGGCCTCATCGTCGTCGCCAAGCGCCGCCCCGCGCACGAAGCCCTGGCCCGCCAGATGGCCTCGCGCACCATGCTCAAAGAGTACCTGGCCGTAGTGCTGGGCCACCCCCACCCCCCCTCCGGCATCATAGACGCGCCCATCGCCCGCGACCCCCGCGACCGCCAGCGCATGGCCGTAGTCCACGGTGGCCGCCCCGCCCGCACCCGCTACACCCTCGAACGCGACCTGGGCCGCTACTCTCTCCTCAAAGTCACGCTCGAAACGGGCCGCACCCATCAGATTCGCGTCCACATGGCCTCCATAGGCCACCCCCTCCTCGGCGACCCCACCTACGGCAAGCGCACCCTCAAAGACGCCGCCGGCATGGGCCTCACCCGCCAGTTCTTGCACGCGCACAGGCTAGGGTTTACACTACCATCGTCAGGCATGTGGCGCGAGTTCGTGAGCGAGCTACCGGCAGACTTACAAACCACCCTGAGCAAAATGGAAGGTAACCACACGTGAATACTATCGAGAGCCTACAAAATAGACGCACTGATATACTGCGAATAGCTTCCGAACACGGCGCAAAGGACGTGCGTGTGTTCGGATCGATAGCGCGTGGGGAAGCAAGCCCTGACAGCGATCTCGATCTCCTCGTTCGTCTTGAACCGGGTTACAGTTTGCTTGATCTAATAGCCATCAAGCAAGACCTGGAAGACCTGCTTAGTTGTGAAGTAGACGTAATCACAGAGGCAGCCCTTAGCCCATACATACGTGAGCAAGTGCTACAAGAAGCTACGATGCTATGATTGGTGATGCTCTCTATCTCCAACACATCCAGGATGCAATCAAGAAGATCGAGCAGTATGCAGCCGTGGGCAAAGTATCGTTTATGGAACAATCCCACTGGCAAGACTCGATAATCCGACAACTTGAGATCATAGGCGAGGCAACAAAACGCCTATCAGAAGGATTACGGGCTGAATACTCCTCTGTTCCCTGGCGTCGAATCGCCGGTTTGCGAGATGTGCTTATCCATGATTACATGGGCGTAGACCTCAATGCAGTTTGGGAGATCACCCAGAAGGATATACCAACCTTGAAGCAATCTATCTCAATCATTGTGATGGAATTGGAGGGGAACTGAACCAATGGAATTAGAGCCTCAATGCGCATCCTAATCACCGGCTCCTCCGGCCAGATCGGCACCAACCTCGCCCTGCGCCTCCTCGACGAAGGCCACTTCGTCTTCGGCGTAGACAAGCGCCTCAACACCTGGACCGACCGCTTCCCCTACCTCCTGCAAGACCTCTCCAGCGTCTACCCCGCCGACGAGCGCGGCATCGGCGGCGTCGAGTACCCCCAGGTCGATCTCGTCGTGCACCTGGCCGCCCACGCCAAGGTGCACGAGCTTGTGCGCCTCCCGCACCGCGCCATGCAAAACATCACCATGACCTACAACGTCCTCGAATACTGCCGCCTGGCTCACCTCCCCATCATCTTCTCCAGCAGCCGCGAGGTCTACGGCGACATCCACCGTTACATCGAAGACGAGGCTGACCGCCCCGAGACTATGGGCGAGAGCACGGCCCACTTCGCCTACACCGAATCCCCCTACTCAGCCTCCAAGATCGCCGGCGAAGCCCTCATCTACTCCTACGCCCGCTGCTACGGCCTCAAATACATAGTCTTCCGCTTCTCCAATGTCTACGGGCGCTATGACAATGACATCGAGCGCATGGAGCGCGTCATCCCCCTCTTCATCCAGCGCATCTCCCAGGACGAGCCGATTACCATCTACGGCGAGAACAAGGTCCTGGACTTCACCTACGTGGACGACTGCGTATCGGGCATCATCTCCGGCATCCACGCCCTGCATGCGGGCCGCGTCGAGAACCACACCATCAACCTCGCCTACGGCAGCGGCAACTCCCTGGTCAAGATGGCCCACCTGATAGCCGGCGCGCTCGACAAAGAGCCGAACATCACCATCGCCCCCACCCAGATAGGCGAAGTCACCCACTACATTGCCGACATAACCACTGCGCGCCAGCTCCTCGGCTACGAGCCAAAAGTGCCCCTGGAAGAGGGCATCCCGCGCGCCGTGCAATGGAACCGCGATTGGAAACCGCCGGCTGGGGATTAATGCCTAACCCTGGCGAATATCCCAACCCCGGCGCTCCCCTCCGCAACCGCCTCACCCCCCGCTCGTTCTAGTATCAGACACCGGATGTGCAACCAGATGAGCAAAATCGCACACTTATGGTATGCTAGGGCGGACATGGTCCGTCCTTCTTTTTGCACAGATTATAGAAGGTCGAGGCTTATATTGCATTGAAGCATGCAAACAAAAAGAGAATAACCGCGCAAGCAGTGTCGATCCTGGCACTGCTGGCCTTGCTCACACCCCTCGCACCCCCTCTGGAAAGAGCCAACGCCCAGGCAGGCCGCCTCTATCCCGAGACGGGCAAAACGCTCGCCCCCGAATTCATCGCCTACTTCGACTCCAGGGGCGGCCTGCCCCTCTTCGGTTACCCCCTCACCGAGCCTGAGACCGAAGGCGGCTTCAAGGTCCAGTACCTTGAGCGCGCCCGCATAGAATACCATCCCGAAAACGCCAACACCCCCTACGCGGTGCAGCTAGGTCTGCTCGGCTCGATCCAGACTGCCGGCAGGCAGTTCGCGCCCGCCCCCGCCGCTGACGCCTCCACCACCCCCTCGCGCCTCTACTTCCCCGAAACGCGGCATACCCTCTCAGGCAAATTCCTCGAATACTGGCAGCGTAACGGCGGCCTCGCCCTTTTCGGCTACCCACTATCCGAGCCGTTCGTAGAAGGCGGCTTCACCGTCCAGTACTTCCAGCGCAACCGCTTCGAATTGCACCCCGAAGACGTGGGCACCCCATATGAAGTGCAGTTGGGCCTCCTGGGCCGCGATATGCTCGAGCAGCGCGTCAAGGTGAGCGAAACCGCCCTCACCCTCCCCGTCTACGCCTACGAACAAGCTTTTTACTCGCCCGACGGCGACTCGGTCGCCCCCTACCCGCGCCTCGACCCCAACAAGGTCGGCCCCCCCACGCTTCGCACCTACCGCCTGATCGCGCTCGAAAACCGCTACCTCAAGCTGACCATCCTCCCCCAGTTGGGCGGCAGGCTCTACGAAGCCATCTACAAGCCCACCGGCCATAACGAGCTATACCGCAACCCCGTGATCAAGCCCGCGCCCTTCTCTCAGAAAGGGTGGTGGCTGGGCGCGGGCGGCACCGAATGGGCCGCGCCCACCGACGAGCATGGCCTCATGGAGTACCTACCGTGGGATGCCCATATATCCCGCAACAGCGACGCCGGGGCCACCGTCACCCTCTCGGCGGTGGATAAGCTGACCGGCATGAAGGTCACAACTGCGGTCAGCCTCAGCCCGGAAGAGGCCGCCTACACCATCTCTGCGCGCATGGAGAACTTCACCACCACCCAGCAGAAGGGCCAGTTGTGGACCAACGCCATGGTAGCCCCCGGCGGCACGAACCGCGCCTCGCCCAACCTGCGTTGGATCATCCCCACCAACCAGGTAACAGTCCACAGCACCCACGACCCCGCCCTGCCCGCCGAGCACGGCATCGTCTCCTGGCCCCAGCATGGCGGGCGCGACCTGGCCGATAGCTCCACCTGGGGCGGCTGGCTAGGCGGGTTCGCCATGCCTGGCGCGGGGCGCGGCCAATTCGCGGCGGTCTACGACCCCACCAGCGACGAAGGGCTGGTCAAGACCTTCTCCAACAGGGAGATGCTCGGCCTCAAGTTCTTCGGCTGGGGTCCCGACCTCAACCCCTCCATCTACACCGACGACCAATCGTCCTACGCCGAATTATGGGGCGGCATCACCCCCACCTTCTGGGACTACGCCACCTTCCCACCCAACAGCGCCCTCGGCTGGACCGAGCGCTGGCAGCCCGTGGCCCGCACCGGCGGTGTATCTCTCGCCAACGCCTGGGGCACCGTCAGCGTGGTGGGCGATACCGTGCGCGTCCTCCCCGTGCGCCGCATCGAAGGCGCCATCCTCCTGGTGCGCACCCCCTCCGGCGGCACGGCCACCCACACCTTCACCGCCTACCCCGACAAACCCACCACCATTCGCACCAACGGCCAGGCCGTCGAGTTAGAGGTGTTAGGTGCGGATGGGAAGAGCCTGCTTAAGGGCGCACCTGTGCGTTAATGAGTGTAATTGACGAAGTTTTAGCGGCTAACAAGACCTACGCCGAGGGTTTCGCGCTCGGCCACCTGCCTACACCGCCGGCGCGACGGCTTGCGGTAGTGGCCTGCATGGACGCCAGGCAGGCGATCTTCGCGATGCTGGGCCTGAAACCCGGCGACGCCCTGATCATCCGCAACGCGGGCGGCATTGTCACGGATGATGTGCTGCGCTCTCTCATTGTCGCGTATCACCTGCTCTCCATCCGCGACATCATGATCATCAATCACACCGAATGTGGCCTGCTGTCATTCAACGATGATGAGATGCGCGCCCATCTGCGCCGGATAACAGGGGCAGACCCGGCGACGCCAGAGCACTTCTATTCCTTCTCGGACCTGGAGCAGAATGTGCGCGCCCAGGTACAGACGGTGCAATCCCACCCCTGGATTCCCTCGGGCATTACAGTTCGGGGCTTCATTTATGACGTCAAAACGGGAAGGTTGAGTGAAGTTAGCGCCTAACGTTCCACGAGCTATATCGGTACGAAGAATGCTCTAAAGCACCTGGTAATCCCTATCGTCCTTGAACAGCACCGCCCACACCATCCCCTCGACTGGACATGGGCGCTCCTCAGCCCAATCCCCAATATACCGCCCGCCCAACCGCTTATTCGTCACAGGCGACACCAATTCATAGGCCAGGTGTATCTGCGGGTCCCACAAAAACCTCTCGGTTATCACGCAGCCGGTAAGCGGCACGAAAATCAGTCGCCCGTCCAGCACCAGCGACCGCCTGCGCGCGCCCTCTCGTAACAAACGATAAGCCACAAAAGCCCCCGATCCCAGCGCCGCCACGCCCAGCAC
>JBAURA010000221.1:0-4650 GCA_049580985.1 Chloroflexia bacterium | reverse complement strand
TTGGACCATAGGGCCACCACGCCCAAAAGGAGAACCTTACAACACATAACGAGAAGACAGGGTGCATAGGACCCCAAAGCCCCATGCACCTTATCCCCACTGCCAATAGAACTAGAGTGCGACTATCATAGGTCGCATCTGCGACCTTCTGGGCTTACTACCCCGTAGGCAACGGCTCCTCCCCAAACACCGTCGGCCAGGCACTACTCGGCCTCTTGTAGCGCCAGCGCGCCGTCAGCACACGCAAGGCCACCTGGGGCAGGAACAACGTCGCTGGCGACTTCATCATATGCAGCACCTGCAAGAAGTGCCTGGCTACGTATGGATCGAGGGCTTCAGCTGCGAATACCCGGTCGAGATACCGGTGCAGCACAGGCAACACAGGCGGGCGTGCCCCCTCGGTCTGGGCATAGCGAAAGTCCTCCCCCGTCGCCAGCAGCCAGGGATTCGCCACTATACCCGCCGCGCGCTTGCGAAAGCGGTCGGCCAGTCCATCCAGGTTGCCGCCGGCGCGACTTGCCTGGCCTTGTAAGCAACTATCCAGGGCGCTCGCGTAGAGCGTGCTCGTGGTCATCCCCTGGGCGTAAGTGGGGTTGAAGCTGCACAGCGCATCCCCCAGCACTACCAACCGCTCAGGGAAGCGCGCCATGCGGTCGTACCGCCGCCACAGGTTCGACGGGATCTTGTGCGTGACCCCCTGTGTGAGCGGCTCCGCGTGCTTAAGCACATCGTAGATCGTGGGCTGTGGCAGGCTGCGGGCGAATTCCAGGAACCCTGCATCGTCGGTGGGCGCGTAGTCCCCCAGCCAGCCGACCAGCGACACTATCCAACGGTCCCCTTCGATTGGCAGGAGCAGGCCCATGCGCGTATCCGGCGGCGTCGGTATGATGATCAACGCCTTCCAGCCCGCGCCCGGTATGGGCGTACGGCGAAAGAGACGAGTGGTATACCCCACATTCATCTTGACCTGCGTCTCTTCCACCCTGGGATAGCCCGACTCCTCCAGCCACTGCGCCGTGCGCGAGCCTCGCCCCCCGGCGTCTACCACCAGATCGGCGGGCACAGTCTCAGGTCCGGCGGCCTCGTGGCGGCGCTGGATCACCACCCCCGTGACCTCGGTACGCTCCGGGTTCATTTGCAAACCCTGGGCGTCGCACTCCGCCAGGATGCGCACGTTAGGTATCCCCGCCACTCGCCTGCGCACCGCGCTCTCCAGGAACGGCCTGCTCTGCACCGACACCGTAATCCCCGTGTCAACGCGCAGCCGCCACTGGCCGCCCTGGTACCACCCCGCGTCATACGCCAGGTCGATGGGCTGCGCCCCTTGCTGCTGAAGCTCCTCGAAGAGGCCGGGAAAGTAGCGAGTCATGATCTGCTGCCCCTTCCCCAGCAGGCCGTGGCCGTGGCGGCCCTGTGGCACCCCTTTGCGCGCCTCGCTGTTGTCCGGCAGCGGGTCGCGCTCAATCACCGTTACCAGCTCGAAATAGTCGGCCAGTATGCGGGCGCTGACCAGCCCCGCGATACTCCCCCCAATCACCACAGCCGAGGCACCAAGCCGCCGCCCGGCACTTACGCCGGAGCCGTTAGAATTACCGCCCATGTTACGCGATTCCTTTCTTCGCCAGCCAAATAGCTAGCTCATGAGACTGTATTTATGTGGGTGCTACTTAGAGTACACTTGAATGCCTACCCCGGTTCAGTTCCGTACTGAACTGGTCTAACCTGAACAGGGACCCATCCTCGATATCTATTAGTTAGTCATGCTAATATGGATCTGCGGTCCTATGGAAGTAGTCCTCCGCGTCCGCACCTTCGACACCAACTTCTAAAGCGGCACAAAAGCATCCCGCGAAATCGAGCAGAACGTAGTGCGCGCCGAGAAATCGAAGGTGTCGTTGAAGGATGTGTTCAACGAGTGGTAATGCAACCATCATGCAAAAGGCTGCAAATGTTTGCTATTGCCGTTGGAATAGGACATACCTGCATTCTATATTGTAGGTTTACTTCATCTGATGTAAACTAAGCAGCGCAACCAGAATATAGTGCAAGGCTATTTTGCCTTGCACTTATAGCCCTATTGTCAACGGCGCATCGAAGGGGCAGCGCCACGCAGCGCTGCCCCTTTCAAGGAGATAGGCACGCTATGACAACACCAAACTCACCTTCGGACCAGTCGCGGACGGCATATTGCATGAACTGCGGGAAGCCCCTCCCTGTACAAGCGCGCTTCTGCCGTAGCTGCGGGGCAGCCCAAGATACTGAGGACTTAGACTTGCAGCCACAAGACTTATCGTTGCCCAGCTCCCCTGCATTTCCCTCACATACCGCTCTCACAAACCAAATTGATCAAACACCTACAACGCCGCCCGCTCCTCAACCACCCTTACAACCCCCATCCCAACATGTCACACGCATCAGCGATACCGTCCCCAATAACGAGCCTCAGGTTAAGCCCGGCCAACAGCCTTCGGCATATGATGCACTACCGCGTCAGACTCCTCGTGCCGCTGTTCCGCAGGCTCAACCGCGGAGTACGACACGCTCGAAGTCCTCGTCGCGGCCTGCACTCATGCTGGTTTCGGTATTAGTTTTGCTCGCAATTGGTGCCGTTATTATCTGGTTGCTTCAGAACAGGCCACCAACAGGCCCGAATGTAGCTGGGATGTGGACTAAGCAAACTGGTGATGCCATTATATGCTGTGGTGATAATATTGCCGTCTTACCATTGGGCCGGAGCATCGAGTTCCGAGAGGATGGCTTCGTCAACATTAACTCCGGAACATTCAAATATCGCTGGCGGGACGATACTCACCTGATAATTGAGTACCCGCTTAACGATACCGTATACGATGCGAAATTAGGGTCTGACAGCACGCTTCACTTGGAGGAGCAGTTCACCGCGAGCACGAGGTTTACTTATGACTTGGTGCGTGGGGTCATTTCCAAAGACACAGCTGCCGTACCCACTATCGCCGTACCCACTATCGCCTTGGACCCAGTCTCAACCCCCAGCCCTGAAGCTAGGCAGACGGCCCAGACTGAATCGGCTAGAATCTCTGTAGATAATGCTGCGACACTGCTTGAGTGGAAGCTGTTGTCTGCGGGTGCATGGCAAGGTTACGTTTCCTTTAGTACCGATTCGAAATTGGTTGCTTACGCAGGAGCAAATGGCATTTCTGTTTACGATATCGAACAGGGTCAGTTGCTTAACCAGTGGAACGGTCACTCTGCACTCGTTCATAATGTGGCCTTCAGCCCGGATGGCAGCCGCCTGTATTCCGGTGGGGCCGATGCGGGAGGGGGTAGGATAAGGATCTGGGACTGGCCCTCAACCAGTGAAATAACTTCTGTCAAATGCGCCATTGAACCATGGGGGGCCTCACTTGGCTTGAGCGCAGATGGACAAACGCTAGCAGCCAGTTGTGCACAAGAGATCAGTCTGTGGGATGTGACTGGCAACAGCTTGCGGCAAACACAGCAGCTTGGTAGAGGTGAGACACCTGTATTCTCAAGCCAGAACTGGATTGGTTGGTGGGACAATACTGGCGGCCTGCGCCTCTACCAGGTAGATAGCGGTGAGAGTCGTCTCTTGCAGGCCCCAATCAAGAGCGGGTATAGTCCGAAAGTGGCTTTCTCGCCGGATGGGTCGCTTGTTGCTACTGGCACAGCCGACAATCGTGTGTGGCTGTGGAATGTTGAGGACAGCCAGAAGCTGTGGAATAGCGAGCCTTATGATAGCCCAATTACCAGTGTAGCATTCTCTCCTGAAGGTCACATTGTAGCGTCAGGCTCAGACGATGGCACTGTGCGGTTGTTGCGGGCTAATGATGGTTCGTTACTGACTATATTGGAGGGACACAGAAATATTGTAGTGCATATCGCATTCTCCACGGATGGGAGGATGCTCGCTTCGGCTTCTCTGGATGGTACTGTCAGGTTGTGGCGTGTTCCATAGTTTATGACAATAAGTATCAACAAGATACTTCACCCCTATCATAGCTCAACAGGTGATCTCGAAGGAGCACTCCGCCCCTCATAAACCCGCTCAACAAACTCCTCGTCATCCACGTCGCTCCAACCGCCAAACGACGAGAGAAATGCTGCGCGATCCGCCTTTGTCCTGCCCGCACTACCCGCTCTGCGACGCTTGGCCTTGCGAACTGGGGTCAACAATACAGCATTGCCAGCATCCTCGACCACCACTGTTTCATGGTCGCGCAAAACACGCTCAAAGAACGTCTTCACATTGCTGGAAAACTCGTCAAATGGTACTCTTGTCACATTGGATGCATGCCTACGCATAACCCAACCTCCCAATACCCCAAGTATAGCACATCAACCCTCAACAAAAACCTCTGCTTTCCTCCGTTATCTCTGCTACCTCTGCGTTAAAATCCCCTCTTCCCTGACAACCCACCTTACCCCAGGCTACGGTGTTGTCTCCCACGCATGAAGGTGCCTCCGCATTTGCTATTCACCGCTCAATCTGGTACAATAATAAAGGTTCAATTGGCAAGACATTATTCACGTAAGGTAATCCCGCAGTTCCACTCCCCGGTTTCGCGCGAAAACCCCCTGAACAGTCCACTCGCCAGGCTGCACCAGACGATATTTAGGTTTTCACGTAAAAGGGAGAAACAAACAACAATG
>JBAURA010000220.1:0-5121 GCA_049580985.1 Chloroflexia bacterium | reverse complement strand
TCTATGCTCTTATCTTATTACGCACGGGCACCGACACATGTGCCCGTACGAATTGGGGGTGGGGCTGAGGCTAATCGGGGATGCGGAAGTTAGGGATGTGTAACGGCTCGCTGGTAGGGTCGGGGTCGTGGTCCAAGAGTGTGTAGGGGAGGGTGTGGATGGCATGGGCGGCTCGGAGGCCGGATTCTATTGCGCCCTGTATCCAGGCGTGGCAGAGGGAGGTGTGTTCGCCGGCGAAGTAGATGCGGCCCTCCGGCTCGATGATGTGGCGGTAGAGGAGGGTCTGCTGGCCGGGGTCGAAGAGGGCGAACGCGCCGCCTTCGTACTCGTCGTCGTGCCACATCTTGGACGCGCCTACCTCGAACTCGCTCCTGGCCTGGGGGTGTATGGCGGAGAGGTTTTCGAGCGCCTGTGAGAGCCTGTCTCGTGGATCGAGCGAACCCCAGCGCTGGGCGTCCTCGGACCAGGTGTAGCTGGCGAGCAAGACGCCGCGCCCGGTCTCGCGCCCATGGTCGGGGTAGTAGGTTACGCGGATGGGAAGGTCGGTGACCGAGCCGCCGCCGAAGATGCCGTCGTCTTCCTCCCAGAAGCGCCTGCGAAACTGCAAGAGTATCTTGGCGGAGGCGTCGTAGTGAAGCTGCCGGATGGCGCGGCGCTTGGCGGGCGAGAAGGGCTTGAGCACTTCCACGTGCCGCAGGACGGGGAAGGGAACGGTGATGATGGCGTAGTCGCCCGTGAGGCTGTAGCGCCCGGTGGCGGTCTGGTAGTGGACGGTCACTTCGGTGGGGGACTGGTCAATCGCCACCATCTTCGCGCCGAAGCGGATGCGGTCGTTCAGGTGGGGCAGGAAGGCCCGGGGGAGGTTGTCCATGCCGCCCTCGATCTCCACCATGTCGGTGTAGAAGCCGCCCACCTCCTCGCGCAGAAGTTCGAGGAAGGCGGCGTTCATCAACGCTTCCTGGTCGCCCAGGAGACCGAACGCCTCGATCAGCCCCTCGGACCAGCCTTGCTTTTCGAGAAACTCGCGGGTCGAATAGTGGTCGTATTCGGCGGTGATGCTCTCCCAGCACTCCTCGCCTTCGCACTCGACGCGGGTGGCGAAGGGGCGGATGGCATCGGACCACATGGCGAGGGCGGTCCTCCCGATCTCGCTCTCGGCCACGGCGAAGCCCATGAGGGAGAAGTCGCGCTCGACGTCGCGGATGCGGTGCAGCCGCCCGTTGACGTAGTAATAGCCGTTAGGGTTGCCCATTGTGAAGGGGGAGACGCGCAACCCGAACCGCTGCACGTAGGCCTGGGTCAGGGCGTGGGCTCTGGGGATGCGCATCGCGCCGGCCTCGGCGTACTGGCCGTGGGTGAAAGGCTCGCGGAGGGTGTAGATGCGACCGCCGACGCGGCCCTGGGCCTCGATTATGAAGGGGTCGTGCCCGGCGCGAGCCAATTCGTAGGCGGCCACCAGCCCCGCCATGCCCGCGCCGACGACGATGACACGCCTGGGGCGCGGGACGGCCCCATCCAGACCTTCATGCGCGATCCGCAACAGATCGCTGCCACCATATAACGACAGTGCCACCGATCCTAGCCCTGGCCGCCTGAGGTCGGGTCGGTGACGCGGCCCATGATCCTGGGCATGTCTTCGGAGTCGTCCGCCTGGGCATCCGGCTCGGCGGTATCGGGGGGTGAGAGATGAGAGGTGGAGGGCATGGGCGGGATAGAGGGTTGCACGTCGGTAGCTGTAGGTATAGAGGAGTCCAGTGTGAGGTCCGGCAGGGCGGAGCCTATCTGCATGCCACCTGGACTCTCGCCGGGTTGGGGTGGCGGGGCGGGCTGTGGCTGGGGTGCAGCCTCAGGCTCGGAGGGTTTGGGGCTGCCACCCGGCACCTGGGCCTCCAGCCTGGGGACAGCCGCCATGTTGATGATCACGGCGTCGGGGCCGATGCTGACTACGTCGCCCACGGGTAGCTGCGCGGAGGCGTTGCGAGCCGTGGGCACGATCTTGCCTACCACCTCCAGGGCGGTGATGTTGCCGGTGGTCTCTTCGAAGAAGACGTCATCGATCTTGCCCATCTGGTCGCCCGCTTCGCTGAAAACTTGCTTGCCCACCAGGGAGTCGCGGTCGTCCATGATCTCTTTGACGGCGGGGAAGTGGTCGATGCGGGTGACGGCCTTGCTGTCGGTGATCACGACAGCATCGTTGCCGAAGCTGACCACGTTCTCTATGGCGACGGCGGTGGCGGTCGAAAAGAGGCCGCCTTCGTCCAGGATGAGGGCGACGATGCGGCTGTGATCGCGGCTGATCACGATGTCGCGCACCGAATCGATGCGCTGCCCGTCCATGCGGCTTAATACCTTCTTGCCGATGATGCTCTTTCCCTTAAGCATGCGAAATCCTCCTTACCTGGGGGCAAATACGAAGTAATAGACCAGGCTGGCGATGAGAATTACCGCCAGCACCACGAGCACCGCCACCAGGATGCCGTTGCTGCCTCCTCGCAAGCGCATAATGCTCTCCTTCCGGCCGCTGTATTCCTCGCGGCCAATGCCACATTATACATGAGATTCTTTATAATGGGGGGTGTAGGAGGCAGTTGTCGGTTGTCGGTTGTCGGTTGTCGGTTGTCGGTTGTTGGTGGACGATGGACGATGGACGATGGACGGTAAGAGCGGATAAAGCGCCCGCCGATTGATAAAGATTAGCGCATTAATCGGGTAATGTTGGGTTGTAGGGGCGAGGCATGCCTCGCCCTGGTTGGGTTACCGTATATGTACATTAGAGACCACGAAGAGGGCGAAGCATGCTTCGCCCCTACATGCACCTATTGCCTGATCAAGTTGTTAATGTTCATCAATCGGGGACCACCCAAACGAAGTCCGCCATGTGGACTGTCTGGGCCGAAGTTGGATGGTGAAGGTGGATCGTGGGGGCGTGGAGACTTGTGTTTGGGCAGGGAGGGAGGATCGGTTGGCTACATCTTTTCTGAAGCTATCGCGGTGGTTGGCTGCGGGGGTGCTTGGTGTGGTGGGGGTACTTGCCGTTGCGTGCGGGGGTGAGCCTACGCCGGGCGCGGGTACGCCTACGGTCGTGGCGGAGGCGGGGGCGACGGCTACGACTTTCAGGCTGGTTACGGTAACGCCGGCTCCGGCGGCTACGGGGCAGATCACGGGCGACCGCAGGGTTGATGCGGCATCGCTGTTTCACGATAGCCACGATCCATTTTATAGGGACCCAGGTGGGGCAGTGGTTGGGGGTACGGTCGTGACGTTGCGGCTCAGGACAGCGCCGGGCGATTTGACCTCGGCGACGGTGCGGCTGTGGAATTCGCGCACGGAAAGCGAGGAGCTGGTGCCCATGTCGGCGGCGGCCCCCGATCTATGGGAGGCTCGGATCGAGACGCCTGAGGAGGGCACGCCGTACTGGTACCGCTTCATAGCGAACGATGACATTGTGCGCTCGTTCTACAGCGACGATGATGACCTGGACGGCGGGACGGGCGAGGGACGCACGTTCGAGACGGACAAGGACTACGCGCTGGTGGCCTACGACCCGGCATTCGTGACGCCGGAGTGGGTGGGCGACGGCGTGGTTTACCAGATATTCCCCGACAGGTTCAACAACGGCGATCCGTCGAACGACAAGCCGGCAGGCTCATTCATCTACGGGGGACAGACGGAGAGCAGGGCATGGGGCGACAAGCCGACGGGTGGAGGCGATTTCTTCGGGGGCGACCTGAAGGGGGTGACGGACAAGCTCGATTACCTGCAATCGCTGGGTGTGACTGCCATCTGGTTCAACCCGATCTTCAAAGCGCCCTCCAACCACCGCTACGACACGACCGATTACAGTGTGATCGAGCCATCGCTGGGCACGCTCGATACGTTCCGGGAGCTGGTCACAGAGGCAAGGGAGCGCGGCATCAGGATCATCCTGGATGGGGTGTTCAATCACGCATCGAGCGATTCGATCTATTTCGACAAGTTCTCGCGGTACGGCGGGGAGGGCGCGTTCGAGTCTCAGCAGTCGCCCTATTTCGGTTGGTTCACATTCTCGGCGTGGCCGGAGAAGTACAATTCGTGGTTCAACATAGACACGCTGCCGGCTTATACGGAGAGCGACGCGGTTAGGAATTTCCTATT
Source organism: Chloroflexia bacterium (assembly GCA_049580985.1). Taxonomy (GTDB): domain Bacteria; phylum Chloroflexota; class Chloroflexia; order QHBQ01; family JADMIH01; genus JADMIH01. The sequence continues at coordinate 987 of JBAURA010000220.1, read as the reverse complement.
CCTGGATGAAGACTCTATTGCGCGGCGTTGGACGAAGGAGGGAGTGGGCTGGAGGCTCGACGCCGCCGAGCAGAAGAGCCATTCATTCTGGCGGGACGCGAGGCGGGCGATCAAGGAGACGGACCCGGAGGCCGTGATCATAGGGGAGTTCTGGCAGAACTCCGCGCCCTGGCTGGCGGGGGACCAGTGGGACGGCACGATGAACTATCGCTTCAAGGATGCCGTCCTGTCGTGGCTGGCGGGGCCACTGTCGAACGTGGAGAATACGGTGCGGCAGTTGGCCGCGATCCGCGAGCAGTACCCGCCCCAGGCGCTGGCGGCCTCGATGAACATAATCGGCTCGCACGACACGGTACGGGCGCTGACGGAGGCGCGCGGCGACAAGAATATGCTGATGCTGATGGCGCTGATGCAGTTTACGTCGCCGGGGATGCCGACGATCTATTACGGGGACGAGGCGGGGTTGGAAGGGAACAAGGACCCGGACGACCGCCGGACGTACCCGTGGGGCGCGGAGGACCAGGCGCTCATCGAGTACTACAAGATGCTATCCGCGACCCGGCACGAGTGGAGCGCGCTTCGCACGGGCGAGTACGTAGACGTGGCTTACGATAGGGAGAGGGATTTTTACGCATACGCGCGTAAGGATGACGCGGGATTCGCCTTGATCGTGGTGAACAGGAGAGCGGAAGACCAGGAATTGGAGTTGTCGGTGGAAGGTGTAATACCTGACGGTATCATGTTTGATGACAGGATGAATACAGGGAGGCAGTACACCGTGCAAGGGGGCAAGATCAAGGTGAATGTGCCGGCGAAGTGGGGCGCGCTGCTCGTCGGGAAGTAGGATTGAGCGGGAAAAGGAGGCAAAACAAAAAGCTCCAACAAATCCGAGGATTCATCAGAGCTTTTGTGCCTCCGAACAGCTTGCGCGTCCGAAGTGATAGTAGTATAGAGGATGTGTCACGCCGTGTCAAGGGGTATTTGCAA
>JBAURA010000219.1:0-6294 GCA_049580985.1 Chloroflexia bacterium | reverse complement strand
GCATGCTAGTCCCAGTTTGGTGCTTAATGTGTCAGACAACCAATCGCATTTGGTATATTTGGAATTAGTGTGTAGATAATTGCGACAACACAATAAATGGCATGGCAATTTGGATTGCACTATAATGGTAACTCTTATATTACACCAAGTGTAGTCTTAGGCTAAATACCACCATGCGCATTGCTGGGAGGTCAAATGAACGTCTTCATAAGCTGGTCAGGTGAAAAGAGTAAGAAGGTCGCGTTTAAGCTTCGTGATTGGCTTCCAGATATTATTCAGGCTGTGAAGCCGTGGATGTCCTCAGAAGATATAGAAGCGGGTGCGCGATGGAACATCGATATTTCCAAGCAATTGGAGAGTACATCGTTCGGTATCATTTGCCTGACAAAGGCCAACCAAACGAGACCTTGGATAATGTTTGAGGCAGGTGCCCTCGCCAAAGTTCTACAAGGTACTTTCGTTGTGCCCTACTTGATAGACTTAAAACCATCAGAGGTCGAGCAAGGACCGCTGAGCCAATTCCAAGCAAAGGGAGCCAACAAGGCTGATACACTTCAATTGCTTCAGACTCTGAACAGATCGCTCAACGCACCACTTAATGACGAACGCTTACGCCATATCTTTGACAAGTTTTGGCCCGAGCTTGAAGAAGTATTAAATGAACTACCCGATGAGAACCCTAATACCACGCCAACGCGTTCCAATCAAGACAAAGTTGACGAGATCCTATTACTTGTGCGTGGAATATCAAGACGGCAACAAAACAGCACCTCAACATCGACAGGATCTCGACGCATTTTTACTCAGACTCCCAATATTAGATCTGACTTGATATCACTATTCTCTAAGGATAAGTACCTTTCCAAGCACTTACGAGAACTCTCTAGAGCATCTTGGGGAGACTTCCTCCTTACCTACATAGATAAGATTTGGCCAGGTTTGGGAGCCACCGAATTAAGAGGGGTACTAATCGGCGTGTATGAGCACTTCGAGCAGAAATTCGGAGGCCCAGAATTAGACCTTATTGCGCCTAGCGGCCTTAGCCCGAGTAAGGTCGAGCCTGCTAGACCTGCTTCATCGGGATTGAAAGAGGATATCATAGAAGAAGGCACATAGATGCACTAACGAACTATTCCAGTTAGCTGCGATTCTCACGGCTCTCATGTTTGAAGCCCAACTGCCCGTCTGTATCTAAACCTCTCGTTCATCCCATGTCTGCCTTGAAACAGCCTCGATGGATCTCTACAACAACCCCGCCCCAACCCAACCCCGGCAACCCGCCTCTCAGCAAGACTTGCAACAACGCTACTACACCACCACACATCTATGCCCCATCAAAGATTACGCAAATTTGCCAGTTGTGTGCTGCAAACTTTGCAAGAGTACAGGCCAATATTATGACCCTGCTGAAAATGCACCCCTACCATTTGTCCGACGACAAAGCCAAACAGGCAGTTGATGAGACTCTAAGAGAGGCAGGGTACACAGAGCCTGCTGATGGCTGGCATAAGTCATCTGTAACCATTAATGGTAAGGCTATACCTGCTCTTGAACTGCTCAGAGAGATGCGCCTTACGGGTGTAATCAAGGACGTTCAGCAACGCCTAGATCAAGCCGACCCAGTCTTTGGAGGTATCATATCTCTTGCCACAACAGCAGCAGGTCTCCATCTTCATCTAACGCATCGTGACTACGACATAGATGTACAAGGACCAGGCCTGATAATGCCAATTGAGGGTCTGATCTCTGCTGACATTCTATACTTCAGAAGATGTGTTTGCAAGCACAGTAGCGAACCCGACTTTGAGTTGACGTCGCGATACTTTCGTACCTATATCTTCTCCTGCGTAGCAATGATTGAACACTTCATGTACAGATATCTGTGGGTACTAGCATCGAGTACATTAACTAAGAGCGCCGCAGAAGAAATCCTCAGTGAGCGAGGTGAGAGGTTCGAAGTGAGGATTGACAAATGGCTTCAATTGGTCACTGGTTACGGCCTCTCACATATTTCAAGGCGAGTCGAGTGGGCGCACTTCAAGAAGCTAAGAGAATTACGAAATGATCTGATTCATGGTGCGGAGCCGTACTTTGCGTTTTCTATAACGGATATGGCCGATTATTTGAACTACGTGCAGAGAGGAATTGGAGGCCTTATGAGGCTGGTTCGGGAGTTGCAAGGTCATCGCTCCCTAATGTTCATTGAAAGTCTACGAACTGCCCCGCCTGCCAAGTACGTCAATCAATAAGATCGCCAAGACTAACAATGCCACAATGCTTTATGCGCTCTCCACCTCATCACACCCACCCGCCGCCCAGTAACCTTCAACAGCCTAGCCACAAATGCGCTAACTACCGATGCTCAAGCCCCTGAGGAATTGGAGCGCAACTTCTCTATGGATGATACCGGAATAGGCTAACTTATTCCTCCCCATATTGCATAGAAGTTGTCTAGAACTCATCACAAAAATGGTACACTGCACGGAGAACCCTTTCAGGTGACGCCGAGTTGACGTAGTAGATTGGCATCAGATCAGGCGGGGTGCGCTGATTGCGGTGTGTTTGTGGATTCGGCGGAAGACCCAAGCCGTGCGGGGGTATTCCGTCGCGGAAGAGTTGTTATCGGAGGGCACTCAAGATGCTCGGAGCGACAGAGATAGACGCGCAGATAATCGCCGAGTGGCGGGTGTTTTTCGGTATGACAGCGGGGACCGCTGCCGGGTTGGCGGGGCTTGTGTTCGTGGCGCTGTCGCTGCATCTGAAGGGGATTCGCGCCCATCCGCCATACCGCTACCGCGTCGGCAGCAGTTTGGCGTCGATGATGATGGTTTTTGTTGTGTCGAGTCTGGTACTGTTCCCGAGGCAGACGAGCGAATGGTTAGGGCTGGAGGAATTGGTGGCGATCGGCGCGCTATGTGGATTCTTGATCTGGACTTTCCTGCGGACGCGCGAGGCTGTGGCTAAACTGCCCCAGGGGTTGACGCTCTTGCGGCCCTACCAGATAAGGACCACACTGGCTGTGGGGCTGGGCCTGTTCGGGATGGTGGGGGCCGCTTTGGTGTGGGCGGGGCTGGAGGCGGGGTTCTATGTTCTGGCGGCGTTCAGCGTTATTACGATGGTGTGGGTAGTGATCAACTCCTGGGCGCTCGTGATAGGGATCACCGACGAAGATGTAAGCAAGGGAGACTCTGGGGCGAGATAAAAGTCAGGCCAGGGGCTTACCATGTGCCGACGCGGATGGTACGTGAAACCCCGCCCAACCCCGCCAACGCGCCGTCCACCAACCTTCAACAGCCTGGCCACAAATGCGCTAACTACCGATGCTCAAGCCCCCTGAGAAGTTGCGCTACATCTCCAGTGCGCGACTCTATGCCTCCGATTCGATCATTCTCTTGGCATTATCAACGGTAGTCTGCATATTGCGCGTCATAAGTGAATGTGCAAACAACCGCTCCGCAAGCCATCCGAGAGGGCGAAAACGCGGCATGAGCCGGTATTCCGTCCGATGCGTGAGTCTCGCCCCATCACCGGCTGGTTCGACCTTCAGCGTCAGCCTAACCTGCAAGGTGGGTTCGCTGCATTCATGGACCTGAATCTTGGGCGGATCAAATCTTGTGACCCGCCACTCGGTTTCCGACTCGCTTGGCCCTATCTTCGAGCGCTCCCGATATACAGCCCCTTCGGTGAGTGGACTGGCCGTGGTGGAGATGAGCTTCTGCATCACCGTAACCCACTCCGGACCTTTCTCGATGTCACTGACAAAATCCCAAACCTTCTGGGGTGGGGCGCTAATTGTGCGTTGTATCTCAATTGTTGGCATCGCTTATCTCCTTTGGTAGGCCGGCCATAGAAGCCGGACGCTCCGTCCATATCCCATCTCCGATATAACCTTCTGAAGTTTTCCAGCCAATCCTACCACGGGCTGTCCCTGTAATTCAACCGGCCAAAGTAACTGCCTTTTAGGCAGGGAGTTGCAAGTCCGAGCCTTGCTGGGGGCACGCCTTCTGTTAGTGCAAAGTGTAAAATGCAGAATACAAAATAGCATTCTTAGGAGGAACCCTTGAAAAATACCCGAAAACAGGTTATAGTACAAATGTTCGTTAATAAGTCAGTATGAGGAGGTTCCTATGAGCCAAACCGCAAAGAAGGGCAAAGGATTCACGGAAGAGGAACGAGCCGCCATGAAGGAGCGCGCCCGAGAGCTGAAGGCGGCCGCAAACGAGGCGGACGGGGAAAGGGCCGTGCTCGCGAAGATCGCCGAGATGACGGAGTCGGATCGCGCCATGGCCGAGCGGCTCCATGCTATCATCAAAGCCAGCGCGCCATCTCTCTCGCCGAAAACCTGGTACGGTATGCCCGCGTATGCCAGGGACGGCAAGATCGTCTGCTACTTCACAAGCGCGCAGAAGTTCAACACGAGGTACGCGACGCTCGGCTTCAACGACACGGCGAACCTCGACGAAGGCGCCATGTGGCCGGTCGCCTTCGCGCTGAAGGAATTGACCGCCGACGACGAGGAAAGGATCGGCGCGCTCGTGAAGAAAGCGGTAGGCTGAGGGCTAAGTGGCGCATCTTGTAAGGGTAGATCCGTAGGGGCGGGTCCCCGTGCCCGCCCTCTATCCTTACCTCGATCTTAATTCTAGACCGACCAGGGCGGGCACGCGGAGGACGAAGGACGGAGCCGCCCCTACGAAACGCTTATCGCTCTTACACGAACTTGTTGGATGCGCCACTAAGCAGCACAGTAAGGAGCCATGCCATGCCAAAAGTAATCGGCGGTATGACCATCTCCCTCGACGGCTTCATCAACGACCGCCACGGCGACGTAAGCCGCCTCTATCCCGACCTCCCCGAACTAGCGGAAACCGGGCTGCTTCAGGAGAGCATGCGCACCACCGGCGCCGTGGTGATGGGCAGACGCACCTACGAAATGGGGAACGGAGATTACACTGGCTACGAATATCAGGTGCCGATATTCGTAATTACGCATGAAGCTCCCGCGCAGGCAGCCAAAGGCGAGAATGATAAGCTGTCGTTTACCTTCGTCACCGGCGGCCCGGAGAGCGCCGTCGAGCAGGCGAAGGCGGCGGCCGGCGAGCAGGATGTCGTCGTCGTCGGGGGCGCGAGCACGACACAGCAGTGCATGAACGCCGGGCTGCTCGACGAGCTTCAGGTCGGCATCATGCCCGTACTGCTCGGCGATGGTCAGCGATTGTTCGAGCGCCTGGAAGCTGAGAAGATCGAGCTGGCGCGCGTCAGGACAATTGAAGGCCCTGCCGGCAGAATAGACCTCGTGCTGCGCGTGGTGAAGTAGTCTGTGAAAGATAGCAGAATAAAAGCGACTTACAAAACTATTACGGCATCAGGGGAATAGTGCAAAAAGCCAGGTGATAGGGCAGACGGTATAGATGCTGACAACTATCACCAGCCACAGCCCCATCAATACTTTGAAACTCCGATTCTCCTCCGAAATTGGCCTGCGATGCAAATGTACTTTCCACAAACTATAGAGCCAAATCCACGCCGACAATACCGATAGTGCGTACCCTATCGCTAAGGAGAGGAAACATCCGTCGAGATTCCATTCTGACATATGGACAGGCCCTCGTTTGAGCGGTGCTGATGCACCACAGTTTACAGCACCGGTCAGGTTTTGTTAGCATTCTGAGTGCTTGCTTCAAAACGTCGCTCTCCACTCCACGTCTCGCAATCCGAGGAGTAATGACCCGCTCCGGTACGGTTGGTGCTGGGAAAGACCGTGGATGAGGCTCGGCTAACAGGCAGAACGCCTTTGGAGTGGCCATTACCTGACCGCTACCGCAACGACCGGAAAGAAGGAGAGACCCATGCCAGAAAGAGAACCCATAGCAGAGCAGTTGGCAACTCCGAATGACCCCGCGATGACCTCCACGCTAAAGCCGTGGGCTGAGATACGCGACAGCCTGGCCGAAGCAGGCACCACCTGGCTGGCGACGGTGCGGCCCGACGGGCGACCCCACGTGGTGCCGGTGGGAGCGCTCTGGCTCGACGGTGCGTACTACGTCACGACAGGGCAGGGCACCGTCAAAGGCAACAACCTTGACCACAACCCGCACTGCGTCATCACCCTCTCGAGTCGCGGCTTCGACCTGGTATTTGAAGGCGAAGCCACTGAAGTAAGCGATGTGGAGAAGCTAGAGCGCATAGCCCGCGCCTATGCAGACCAGGGGTGGCCCGCCTACGTGCATGATGGCGTCCTCGATGCTCCGTACAGCGCCCCCTGGACCGGCCCCGCTCCCTACGATGTGTACGAAG
>JBAURA010000218.1:0-11492 GCA_049580985.1 Chloroflexia bacterium | reverse complement strand
TCTTATGCTCGAGCATACCCGCCTCCTACACGAACTGATACGGCCCCGTAGAAAAACGAAGCCTTCCGCGTATTTGATTGTGCCTCTCGAACGGAAAAGAGAAAGATGATGCCGTGAGAATCTCTTTTACCCGTTCAACAAGGAACCCTCGGCGATGCGAGGGTTCCTTGTTGAGATTACCTTTACCTTTTTGGAGAGCAGCCAGGGAAGAACGTGTTTGACACTATCTTCGAAGCCTGCCCGCGCGTTGCGTTGGCGAGTGGTCTGAAGTAAGGCCGGTCGTCCGGCGGCACGCAAGGCTCGCTAGGCCCACCGCACGGATAGCCCGCGACGATGCTCCGCATCGCCAGCCTCTGGATGAAGTCGTAGAAGGTCGAGCCTTCCTCCACGTCCTCGAACATCTGGGCGCCCGGATCGTCATCGAAGCCCGCCGACTCGGACACGATCTTGGCGATCTGGCCGCGAGTAGCGTTATCGCCCGGCCTGAAGTAAGGCAGGTTGCCGGGCGGCATACAAGGCTCGCCAGGTCCGCCGCACGGATAGCCCGACATCACGCCGTGAGCGAACATCCGCTCCGCGAAGACGTAGAAGGTTTCACCGGATGGCATATCCTCGAAGCTCTGGCCCGCCACAGGCTCGTTCCAGCCCGCCGCATTGGACACGATCTTCGCCAACTGCCCCCTCGTCACGAAGTTGCCTGGGCGGAAGCTGCCGTCGTCATACCCGTTAACTATCTCATTGCAGGCCAGGCACATGATGTAACTGTAGAAGGGGTGATCCTTCGGCACGTCCGTGTAAAAGAGCATGCAGGCGGTCGGACTGGGGATAGAAGTGGCGGTTGGCGGCACAGGTGTTTGGGTAGGAACCACCGGCGTGCTGGTCGCCGGTGCGGACGTGGCACTCGGTGGGACCGGGGTGTTGGTGCGCGTGGCCGTAGCCGTGTTCGTGCGCGTGGCCGTGGGAGGCACCGGCGTCATGGTAGGGGTAGGTCCTCCAGTAGAGCCATCGTAAACCATACTGTCATTAGCGCCATCGTACGCGATGCCTACGTTGTACCCTCCAAACGCGTACAACATACCGTTCAACTGGGTGTACCCCACGTTACGGCGTGCCCTCAGCATAGACGTAAACGCGCTCCAACTGTTGCTGCCTGGGTCGTAGATGTAGGCGTTGCTATCAGGCATAGGGTAACGGCCACCCGCCACCACTATCTTCCCTGAGATCTCGTACCCGGTGCCGGTGTTGTACGCCCACACCCCCAGGTCTCCCCTGGCTGTAGGCAAGCTAGCCATAGTTTGCCAGGTCGGGCTGCCCGCGCTGGGGTCCATGCGCTCTACCACCATCTGCGAGGTCACCGTGGTGCTCACCACCCCACTCACTACATTGCCGCCGATGGCATAAATGTAGCCGTCAAGAGTAGCGCCGCCTATGAACCCACGAGCCGTGCCCAGGTTGGCGCTGCCTATCTGCGACCACCGCGACCCTGCCGCCGCCATGGGGTTGAACACCCACGTGTCGGAGTACATGGTGGAGGTAGGCTTGGGGTTGTACCCGCCAAAGATGTACAGCTTATTATCGTGCACCGCGTACCCGCCGGGAACACGCATAGGGCTGGCCGGCCACGGGTCGCTGGTCAGGGTGGAGACACTGTCGCCTACAGGGTCATATACACGTACCACGTTAGTAGGGACACTGTCCACGTTGGAGCCGCCCACCGCATAGATGCGCGGGCCATTGGCATCGGTCAGCACCCCACCCGCCATGTTGGAGGTCCAGCGGCTGGTGTAAAAGCACGAGTCGAGCCTGGCGTTCTTGAGGGTATAAGAGCCACCGCCAGGGGTGTACTCATATATCCACTCGCTGTTGATGTCGTCCCCATCGGCCCTGTGTCTCCCACCCAGGATATACACCTTGCCGTTGGGTGGGTACGCCACCGCTAACGCCCTCTTCAGCTTGAGAGGCGAGCTACCACCGGTGCCCGTGCACCCGGAGGAGCTACCCCCGAAGTTGAGCACTACCGACGGAAATACCGGTAGGTCGCTCCACGTCCCGGCAGGCACGAAGCTCTGCCCGTTGGCGACCGAGGCCACCCTTGTTCCCTGCGCGCCCTGGTTGGCGGTAAAGACCGTCAGCCCTCCTATGAGGGCCACAGGGATCAGGAACAAGATGATCAGATTAGTGATCCGTTTAGACATCTATTCCCCCTTCTGGATTACGGATTACAGATTACGGATTGGTAAATACGCGATTTCGAGGTAGAGGATGCGAATCCGCGATCCGAAATCAATGAGGGCTAGGAGCGGTACTGGTGCCCGTGCTCGTTGGGTTGAACTGGGCGCAGCCGCAAGTGGCGTTGTTGCTGCACCGGCAGTCGCAACAGAGCCAGTTGCCACCGCTCACAGCCGTAGTCCAGCAGCCGGTGCCATAGAAAGTGTAATATACCTGGCAAGTAACGGTGTTGGGGGAGGTGCCGTGCTGATAGCAGTGCCCACCGCGACACCCGCTGAGGATGCCTGTGCCGATATTGCAATATGGGCCTGGGGGTGCGCAGCTGGGGCTGCCCTCGACCCCCGCTCCGGACTTCACCCCGGCGGCGGCAAGGGTAGGGCCAAGCACCAATGCGGACACCCCGGCTGCTATCGAGCCGCTGAGCCGCTTGATGAACGTTCGCCTGTTCATAGCGCGGGCTAATGTTTCGCTCACTAGCCTGATCTTATATTCCAGCATGAATCATTTCCCTCCCTGCTATAACTACATACGATGAGTACGTGAGCATGACCAGACCGATGCGAGCGCACAACGGTCGCCAGGTAAATATAGCAATCTTAAGGGGCATTAGTCAATAGGTAAGCAGGGTCTATTTAGAACATTGTCGAACTTGACATCTTTGGGATAATATACCTATAGCCATATACCCCTTTTCTATGGGGCATCAAAAGAAAAACGCAAGCTAGAAACTGGAAACAAATGAGTTCATTCAAAGAGAAACTGGACAAGCTGGCTACCGGTGGCAAGCCTGATGCCGCCTCCCTCAAGTTCTTATCAGACCTGACCAGCGAGGATCGCGCCACCCTGCGCGACGTGTGGCCCCGCATCCCCATCGACAGCCGCGCGCGCATCATCTCCGCCCTGGCTACCATCGCCGAGGACAACATAGACTACGATTTCAGGCGTGTCTTTCTTAACGCCCTTGAGGATGCCAACGCCAACGTGCGCAAGGGCGCTATCGATGGCCTCGCCGAGGACAACAGCACCCTCCTGCTCGGCAGGCTGCTCACCCTCCTGCGCAACGACCCCGACATCGGCGTGCGCGAGGCGAGCGCCACCGCCCTGGGCCGCTTTACCTACCTGGCCCAGTGCAACAAGCTGGGCATGCCCTCGGAAGGAGGCCGCCTGCGCGCTACCCTCCTCGAAAGCGCCCGCGACCGCGCGGAAGAAGATGGCGTGCGCCGCCGCGCAGTCGAAAGCCTGGGCTACTTCAACCAGGACAAGGAAGTGCAGGAGTTGATCGCCGGCCAGTATAAGCGGGGCGAGCGGCACGCCGAAAGCGCCCTCTTCGCCATGGGCCGCACGATGGACAAGGAGTGGTCGCCCATCGTCATGCACGAGCTAAACAACGCCAGGCCCGCCATGCGCTATGAAGCCGCCCACGCCGCCGGCGAAATGGCCCTCGAAGACGCCCTACCCCGCCTCTCCGAATTGGTAGACGACCCCGACCTGGAGGTGCGCCTCTCCGCCATCTGGGCGCTCGGCCAGATAGGCGGCAAGCCCGCCGCCGAAGCCCTCTCCCACGCCCTTACCAGCGACAATCAAGCCGTGCGCGAAGCCGCCCAGGAAGCCTTATACGAGATAGCCTTCTCCGCCAACCCGATGAGCGTATTATAAGGATAAGGGGATTCACCGGATACTTAGAAGCGCTAACAAAACCGTAGGGGCACCCCTTGTGGGTGCCCTGTTCGGGCGAGATCCAACTCTCCGGAGAGGGCACCCACACATGTGCCCTTACGCAATCTTCTCGGTTTTGAAAGGCACTCTTAGTAGCGCTAACAAAACCTATGTGTAGGGGCATGGCGCTGACATGCCCTACCTTGCAACGAGCCAGTTTTGTTAGCTACTCTTAGTGGAGCAAGCTGCAAGTAGCGTATGCATACGCTACTCATGTCTACTTGTCATTCTGAGCGAAGCGAAGAATCCGGTGGGCAAGGATCCTGTTTGTGGGTGTAAGCTCCACGCCTGAGAGAAGCCGAATCTCGCTCGAACGGATTCTTCGCTTCGCTCAGGATACAAATCGAACCTGAGTAGTTATGTGCCACTTCTTCGTTTGTAAACCACTGAGCGAAGCGAAGAATCCGGTGGGGAGAGATCCTGTATGAGTCAACAATACGCTCAATCGGCAACCGAAGCCGTCTACTATGGCGACGGCTCGGTATGGGTCACCAACGAGCGACTGGTACACGGCACGCGCAGCTACCAGCTCAAGGGGGTGAAAGGCGCGCGTGTAAGCGTGCTACGCGCAACAGACCAGATTTGGCTCTTCGCCCTGAGCGTGTTCCTCGGCCTGGGACTCCTCATATTGACTATCACCAATATGCGCGAGAGTGGCCTGAACTACTTCCCATTCAACCTCCTGAATCTGATTTGTAGCTTCTTCGCGGGCGCATTTATATTGTTCCTCCTCGGTCTGACATTCTTTATACCTACCATCGTGCGCTTGATACCACGAGAACACGTCTATGCCGTAACATTGCTAGAACGGTTCTGGCGGCCAACCGTCCTGGCTTCAACAGATCGTACCTACGTTGAACGCATCGCAGAGACCATACGCGATGCGATAGCTCACAAACTCCAACGCCCAGGTGCGAGCGATCCACTCCCAACCATCGGGCCTCCCACCCCTATCCTCAACGGCAACACCTTGCTCGCAAACAATACGCAATACAACCTTTTCGCGGCGAAGTCGGTCAGGCTGAGTAGCCTGGCCCCGTTTTGGGAGCCGCTTGGTCCACCTGCATTGTCTCTCTTTTTGCAGCTTCTCTTTCTATTTATCCAACTCTTCACATATATTGACCGGCACACAGGCATGCTTGAGCCTCTTCTCGTCGGCGTCGGTATCGCACTCTCTATCTCGCTCTTGATTGGTTTCGTGCTCTACGCCTTCCTTCCCGGCAAACACTCCTCCGAAAAGATCCACACGGTTGTGCTGACCGGCGACTTTGGCTCTCACAACGTCTACGCCACTACGAGCGCGGCAGAAGCCGAACACGTAAAGGAAATGATTGAGGCCGCAACCCGGCAGGCCAGGGCCATCCCCGTCAACGAGGCCAACGTATGACGCATGACGCATTACCTCCCTTCACCCCCCACTGGTCCCGCAAAGTAGCCACCGGCGGCACAGCCTGGTACATCGCTGGCGTCACCGCCCCCTTCTCCCTCGCCTACGGCAACCCCGACCCCGCCCTCTTCCCATCCGATGGTATACAACAGGCCGCCACGCGAGTCCTCTCCGACCCCGAATTCGCCGGCATCGCCCTCCAATACGGCCCCGTCCAGGGCCAGCCCGCCTTCATGGACATGATAGCCGCCAGGCTCATGTCCGAAGAGGGCATCCCCATCGCCCGCGAAAACATCGTCATCACCAACGGCGCATCCGCCGCCATTGGCCTCGCCGCCCGCGCCCTCCTCGACGAAGGCGACGTTGTGCTGGTCGAAGCCCCCTCCTTCCCCGGCGCCCTCAGCATCTTCAAGCGCGCCGGGGCCGACCTCCGCAACATGCCCTCCGGCCCCGACGGCATAGACGTGCCACGCACCGCCACCCTCCTAGAATCTCTCGTTGCCGGTGGCGAGAGGCCCCGCATCATCTACACCATCCCCACGTTCCAGAACCCCTCAGGCCTCACCCTCCCCCAATCCTCCCGCCTCGCCCTTATCGACCTGGCCCGCCAATACAACCTCACCATCATCGAGGACGACGCCTACCGCGAGCTATATTACGACCCCCGCACCGGCCCGCTCCCAACCTCCCTCTACGCGCTCGACACAAGCATGCGCGTAATACGCACCGGCACCTTCTCCAAGATACTCGCCCCCGGCATGCGCCTGGGTTGGGCTATCGCCCACCCGGAGATCATCCGCCGCATACTCCTCCTCAAAGACGAAGGCGGCACCTCAACCTTCGCCCAATCCGTAGCCCTCGAATACAACCGCGACGGCGCGCTCTCCTCCCACATCCGCGACCTCGTCTCCGCCTACCGCCTCAAGCGCGACGCCATGCTTGCCGCCCTCGACCGCCACTTCCCCACCGACGCGCGCTGGACGCGCCCTGCGGGCGGCTTCTTCGTCTGGATGTGCCTCCCACCCTCCATAGACCCCACAACATTAGCCGCCCGCGCCCGCGAGCAGGGCGTAGAATACCTCCCCGGCGAGCCATGCTTCGCCCAACCCCCCGAAACCCCAGGCACCAACCTCCGCCTCTCCTACAGCCTCCTCCCTACCCCCGACATAGAAGAAGCCATCCGCAGGCTTGCAAATGTAGTCTCGAAACTACCGTAGAGGTTGAGAAAATCATCGCAAAAGAATGTTCTTCTAACCTTGAAAATGCCCAAAATGCGCAATTAATTGAGACATGGTCATAATTCATTTTCGTGCGTAGAGAAGCAGTAATTTTGCATGAGAACAGCCCATTTCAGCGGCATTGGTGGGCACTTGGCGCGCACCTCCTAGGCATGCGATAATGAGCAGATTCGGATTTATGACTATGCCTCGATTAATTAGCGTTCACCAGGAGCTACGATTCAAATGCCAACCCCACCACTATTGAGTCAATGGATTACTCCACAGGATGTATGTCTTGGGGACCCTTTATGCCATCTATTTTATCGAAATAACCATGTTTCAACTAATAAGTTTGACAGGTTCATTCCTTGGACTGGGATCCTTATCGGACTATGTATTGGGTTGGTGCTCTTTCTGCCTGGTTTCTTTATCTCGGCTCAAAAAAATAGCGCAAGTACGGATCTCCTGTTGATGACACATCCTGATGAGATGCTTAGGACAATCTTTTTTGATTTGCTCTATCCACCTTTTATATGGTTTGCATACCTATGGCAACCTGGTGCCATAGCAGCTATGCTTAGCACCTTACACGACAATCAGTACTTGTCCACTGTTACACGTAATGTGAGATCACCAATATTAGGCGCGCTCTTCAGGCAATCTGCCCTGTTTGCTCTTGCGTCTACTAAGCGTAAGCTGGCGTTTGGTCTTATCAGTTTACTTGCTCTTGGAGCAGGTACGTGGTTGGCCAGTCTAAATCGGTCACAGCCCTGTAGCTCGGGTCTCTATTGCTATGACGGCAAAAAGGAGCATTGGGTTTATCAAGATGACGTCTACTTCTTCATTTGGTGTCTTCTAAATACAATTCCGGTGCTCCTCGCGCTCATAATAGGTCTTCGACAGATAATTCTAAGTTTAGAAGTCGCAAGACTTCTTCGATTTCATGATTTGCGTCCGATACCCTTCTATCCGGATAATTGCGGAGGACTTTCTTTTGTCGGGAGATTCACCGTACGTGTCGCCTTAATAGCGATATGTATAGGAATTGCAGTTAGCCTACTATTCCTGTTTCCGCTTTTAGCTAATGAATCTGTGAGGATTGGTTGGTTTGAATGGTTCGCTATCATACTGTTTACATTTGGTAGTCCAGTGTTCTTTCTCCTACCAACTTGGTCTGTGCATAAGGCCCTTGAGAACGCGAAGACTTCCTTACTTACTTCATCATTCAGATTGCGGGAAATGGTATTTCCTAGTTCTCCGTACAATCCAACTCCTAGCCCACGCGAACTTCAGGACCATATTGAACTTGCGCGAAATCTTAGCGAGTCGTTTGGAACTTTACCCTTTCCTAGGTTTGGTACTCTGATTTTCTTCCTCGCTTATATTTCCCCACTAATTCTTGGCTTGATTTCTCTCGTTATCTAACTGAGACATGGTCATAATTCATTTTCGTGCGTGGAAGAGCAGCAATTTGGCAAGGGGACAGCCCATTAATCCCTCGGCGGTGAATAAACCCAACATCCTCGGAGGTTTTCGCGTTTTCCGCCTCTATTAAGGTATAATTCGGGTATAATATCAACTTATACAGAAAACATCGTAAACCACACATCAGAAAATCCGCACATCAAAACAGCTATCGAAGGGGATAGAAAATGGCACACAACGTAGGCGTCTTTGTAGACGTATCTAACCTCTTTTACTCGGCCAAGTCCGCCGGCGTAGAAGTCAACTATTGCCGCCTGCTCGACTGCGCGGTGGCCGGGCGCGACCTCATCCGGGCGTCCGCCTACACCGGTGTCGACCCCGACAACGCCAACCAGCGCAAGTTCATAGATTTCCTGCGCGCCAACGGCTACAAAGTAATCTGCAAAGACATCCACAAGTACGAAGGCGGGCGCATCAAGGCCAACCTCGATATAGAAATGGCCGTCGACATCATGCTCCTCTCCGAGAACCTCGACGTGGTGGTGCTCGTCAGCGGCGATGGCGATTTCGTGCGCCTGCTCGAAGCCATCCAGCTCAGGGGCGTGCGTTGCGAAGTCATCTCCTTCGGCATCAGCACCTCCAACGAGCTTATCGAGGCCGCCGACCAGTTCACCGAAATCACCTCCCTCCCAGGCATCTTCCGCAACTCCCCTTCCGGCCCCAGCATACACATGCGCTCCGTGCAGGGCACCGGCAGCGACCTGCGCGGCGTCTACACCTACGGCGCGGTGAGCTACCAGGCCACCTTCGGCCACACCCAAGACGACCGCCGCCCGCCCACCGTCCACCGTCCACCGTCCATCCAGGCGGGCCAGGGCAACCACCCGGCCAGCTACGACCACGCCGACAACGCCGAGTTCATGCTCCCCGACGGCGAGCCTTGCATCGACACCCACTCCATACCGCTGCCGCGCCCCGCACGCCTCGGTTGGAAAGCCGCCGCCGGCACAGATGAGTAGAACGCTCTCCGAGCAGAGTATACAAGGCAATAGATTCAGCAAAGGTGGGCCTACCTCCCCGGCTCACCCTTACGTCACCAGGGTCCCCGGCCTCCAACGCGACTGGGACCCCATCGTGGAGGCCCACGGCGCGTCCCTCCTCCAGTCGTGGGGCTGGGGCGAGTTCAAGCGCGCCTCCGGCTGGTCCCCCTACCGCCTGGCCTTGCACACTAGAGGCGAGCGCAGGGTAGGCTATTCCCCCGACCACACCGATTCGACGGCCCCCATCGTCTACGGGCAGACCCTCTATCGCGCCGAGCCACGCCTCCCCTTCCGCCTCTCCATCGCCTACCTGCCCAGGGGGCCGGTCTTTTTCCCCGCGTCGACCCACGAAGCAGACGCCGAGAGGGCGTTCTGGCGCGTCGTACATGCCCAAAGCAAGCGTCGCGGCGCGGTCTTCCTCAAAGTCGAACCCAACATCGTCCTGGACGAAACCACCACCAAGAGCACACTAGACCGCAAGATGGCCGCGCTGGGCTTCCGCCCCGCCGGGCGTCTGCAACCCGCCCGCACCTGGGTGCTCGACATAGGCGGCAGTGAAGACGACCTCCTCAAAGGCATGAAGCCCAAGACCCGCTACAACCTGCGCCTTGCCGGGCGTCGAGGTGTCGTCGTGCGCCGCGCCGAGTCCTATTCCGACCTGCGAGCCTTCCATGCCCTGCTCGAAACGACCGGCGCGCGCGACGAGTTCGGTATCCATACGTTTCCCTATTATGAAGCTTTGTGGCGCACCTTCGGCCCCAACGGCCAGGACACCCTGGCGCTCCTCCTGGCCGAGCACCCGGACGAGGATGAGCGCGCGCGGGGGCCAATCGCCGGCCTCCTTGCCTTCAGGTTCGGCCATGAAGCCACCTACATGTACGGCGCATCCGACAACCGGGGCCGCGAGCACATGCCCAACTACCTCCTCCAGTGGGAGGCCATGCGCTGGGCTATGTCGCACGGCTGCACCCTTTACGACTTCTGGGGTATCCCCGACCCCCCGTCAGAGGGCGACGAGGAGGGCGCGGAGCTTTCCCCAACAAATACACGCTCCGGTTTGCGTGGTGTATACTGGTTTAAGAGAGGCTTCGGCGGCAGGGAAGTAGAGTATCCTGGCGCGTATGATTACGTATATAACCGCCTCCTCTACAAGATATGGATGCGCTGGCGAGGGAACAATCTTGGTTAAGAAGATCGCTGTATTAGCCGTCCTTGGGCTAATGCTCATGGTGGTGGCGACCTCCTGGGGCCGCTCGCAAGTCAATATGGGGGGATCGCTAGCCGGCCCCGATATGGGAGGCAAGATCGCCTACGCACGCGCCGGCGCGCTCTGGCTCTACACACAGGGCCAGGCGAGACAGTTGACCTCCGGCCCCAAGGACAAGTTCGACAAGCGCGACGCCTTCCCATCCTTCTCGCCCGACGGCGCGCAGCTAGTCTACACCCGCCTTGACGAGGGCTTCTCCGACCTCTACAGGCTCGACCTGAGCGACCCGTCGGACCCGGTGGCCCTGACTGACCACCGCCCGAACGTCGAGGTGGGGCAGGTAGAAGTCCCAGGCGTGAGCGACGGCTACAACACGTTGGCGCTATGGGCCAACTACCCTGCATGGTCGCCCGATGGGGCGCAGATAGCCTTCACCTCCGACATAGGCACTGAGTATCCCAACCTGCGGGTGATATCGCCGGATCACGAACCGGGCACACGCACGGTAGCCCTGGCCCGCGCCCCTGGCCGCGATTGGGCCCAGCAGACGGTCGAGCACCCCTCCTGGTCTCCCACTGGCGAAAGGGTGGCGGTCGCTACCTACCTGACCGACGACTCTATCGGCCAGATATGGATCTACAACATCACCGCCGACAGGTGGACTGCCCTCACCAATTCTAAAGATGGAGCGTACGACCCGGCATGGTCGCCCGACGGCCAGTGGATAGCATTCGCCATGCGGCAGGGCAGCGCGACCAACATCTACGTGGTCAACACCGACCCCCAGACCTGGACCGAGGAATACCCGACCCCCATCCAGCTTACCAACGACGGCGCGTCGCGCTCGCCCGCGTGGTCGCCCGACGGCGCAAGGCTGGCCTACCTGGGCCTCCAAAACACCTCCTTCGACCTCTACGCCGCCGATTTCAGACTCGACGCCAACGCCACCCCCGGCCTCGACTCCACCCAACGCCTCACCGACAACGCCAACATCGACGCCACCTCCGGCCTCACCTGGGGCCGCTAAGGAAACTGCACGAAGATCAAACATAAGACCCCCGAATTCTAGATCCAAGCTTCGCAGGCGTGAAATCTTATCAAAAATGAAGGAAAATGCTGAAATGAGCCGCTAAGCGGCTCATTTCAGCATTTTCCTTTATAGGGATCAAGATTGCACGCCTGCGAAGCTTGAATCTAAAATTCGGGATGTCTCATGTCTTGGTTCCCTGACTTGGCTCCCTGACCATGCCCTCCTGAGGGTTGTAGCG
>JBAURA010000217.1:0-7251 GCA_049580985.1 Chloroflexia bacterium | reverse complement strand
CCACATCGCCCAACCACTGCTGAGAGCCTCGCCCGCCTCAGGGAGATGCGCGCGCGCGCCTACCTCGGCGGCGGCGAGCGGCGCATCCAGCAGCAGCACGCCAAGGGCAAGTGGACCGCCCGCGAGCGGCTCGATCTGCTGCTGGATGAAGGCTCGTTCGAAGAGCTTGATATGTTCGTTACGCACCGCATCTCCGACTTCGGCATGGGCGACCAGAAGGTGCTCGGCGACGGCGTGGTCACCGGCTGGGGCAAGATAGATGGGCGGCTCGTCTACGTCTTCTCCCAGGACTTCACCGTCTTCGGCGGCTCGCTCTCCGAGGCGCACGCCGAGAAGATCGTCAAGGTCATGGACATGGCGATGAAGAACGGCGCGCCCGTGATCGGCCTCAACGACTCCGGCGGGGCGCGCATCCAGGAAGGCGTATTAAGCCTGGGAGGCTACGCCGACGTGTTTCTCAAGAATGTGCTCGCCTCCGGTGTCGTGCCGCAGATCTCGGCCATCATGGGGCCGTGCGCGGGTGGGGCCGTCTATTCCCCTGCTATGACCGATTTCATTATGATGGTGAAGGACACCTCGTACATGTTCGTCACCGGCCCGAACGTGGTCAAGACCGTGACGCACGAAGACGTGACTTTCGAGACGCTCGGCGGGGCGATGGTCCACAACAGCGTATCGGGCGTGGCCCACTTCGCCCTCAACAGCGAGGAAGAGTGCCTCATGACGATCCGCCGCCTCATGAGCTACATCCCCTCGAACAACCTGGACGACGCGCCCCTCGTTCCCAACGACGACCCGGCCAGCCGCATGGACGACGATCTCAACACGATCATCCCGGACCTGCCTACCAAGGGCTACGACATGAAGGCCGTGATAAAGAAGGTAGTAGATAACGGCGACTTCCTGGAGGTGCAGGAACACTTCGCGGGCAATATCATCGTGGGCTTCGCCAGGCTGGGCGGCCAGTCGGTCGGGATCGTGGCCCAGCAGCCGCTCGTACTGGCCGGCGTGCTCGACATTAACTCGGCGGACAAGGCCGCGCGTTTCGTGCGCTTCTGCGACTGCTTCAACATACCGATTATCACCTTCGAAGACGTGCCAGGGTTCCTGCCGGGCGTCAAGCAGGAGCACGGCGGCATCATTAGGCACGGGGCCAAGCTGCTCTACGCTTATTGCGAGGCGACCGTGCCCAAGATCACAGTCATTACCCGCAAAGCCTACGGTGGCGCGTATGACGTGATGAACTCCAAGCACGTGCGCGGCGACATCAACTACGCCTGGCCGACCGCCGAAATAGCCGTGATGGGCGTAGACGGCGCGGTGAGCATCATCTTCAAGGACCAGATCGAGAAGAGTGCCGACCCTGTTTCCACCCGTAAACAACTGGAAGCGGAATACCTCGAAAAGTTCGCCAACCCCTACGTGCCCGCCGCGCGCGGCTTCATAGACGACATCATCGAGCCTCGGCAGACCCGCCCCAGGCTGATCAGCGCCCTACAGATGCTCCGCAACAAGAGGGATACCAACCCCCCGAAGAAGCACGGCAACATCCCCCTTTGACGTGAACGGCACACACAATGCCATCGAGACCCACGACCTGAGCCGGGCGTTCCGCAACCGCGTAGCCGTTGACCGGCTCAGTATCGCCATACCCAGCGGCAAGGTGTTCGGCTTCCTGGGGCCGAACGGCGCGGGCAAGACTACGACCGTCAGGATGTTGGCCGGGCTGATCGCGCCCACGAGCGGCACCGCGCGCGTGGGCGGCTACGAACTGGGGCCTGAGAACAAGCAGATCCGCAAGTCCGTCGGCATTTTAACCGAGACGCCCGGCCTCTACGGCGACCTCACGGCTCTGCAAAATCTCATCTTCTTCGGCGGCCTCTACGAAGTGCCGGCGGCGCGCGTCGCCGAGCAGGCCGGGCGCTATCTCAAAATGCTCGACTTGTGGGACCGGCGGGACGACAAGGTAAGCGGGTTCTCGAAAGGGATGCGGCAGAAGCTAGCGTTGGTGCGGGCGCTGTTGCACGAGCCTCGCGTAGTCTTCCTGGACGAACCGACGGCGGGGCTTGACCCGCAGGCCGCTCGCACGGTACACGAGTTCATCGCGAATATGCGTGCCGAGGGCCGCACCGTGTTCCTTACCACCCACAACCTCAACGAAGCCGACGCCCTGTGCGACCTGATCGCGGTGTTTCGCACGCGCCTCTTGAGGCTCGATACACCGTCCCGCCTGCGCGAGCAGTTGTTCGGCAAAGGCACGCTGGTGCAGGTGGCCGGAGATGCTCAACCTTGGGAGGACGCCGTCCGCTCCCTGCCCTTCGTGAAGAGCGTCCAGGCCGAAGGCGACACGCTCTCCGTTGGCCTGGACACTCCCGACGAGCAGAACCCGCAACTGCTGGCCGCGCTGGTCCATGCTGGCGCGCCCGTCCGCTACGTCAGGCCGGTGAGCGCGTCACTGGAGGAAGTTTACCTGGAGCTTATCGGGGAGGATGTGCCCGCAGATAAAGGGACGTAGGGGCGGACCCGTGTGTCCGCCCTGTACCCCGACCCCGATCTTGACGGCTTACCAACCAGGCATACACACGGGTCCGCCCCTACTAATGCGACAGTATTGACGGAGCGCTTACCCAATTACCCACACCTAACACAACAAATGTTCTTTCTAACGCGGTCGGTTTGAGAAGCACAACGAGGCGTGATATGCAGGTAGACGTTCAAAAGATCAGGTTGATCCTGCGGAAAGAGTGGCTGCAAATCAGGCAGCAGCGCGGCCTGTTGCTCAGCGCTCTCTTCCTGCCCATCCTATTCACGGTGCTCCCGCTGGGAGTTACGTTTGCTATGGGCCTGGCTCCCCCCGATAGCGTAAACGAGATCAAGCAGCTACTGGACCTTGTAAAGCTGAACCCTGCTCTCGCTGGATTGTCACAGCAGGAGCTTCTCCAGGCGGCGATTGGGCAGCCTATCTCGGTGATCTTGCTGATCCTTCCCGTGTTGCTCCCCAGCATCATCGCGTCCTACAGCGTGGTGGGGGAGAAGGTGAGCGGCACGCTTGAGCCGGTGCTGGCGACGCCCGTGACCACGCTTGAGCTGTTGCTGGCAAAGATCCTCACCGCCTTCCTGCCGGCTGTGGGCATTACCTGGGTTTGCGGCGCGCTCTACGTCATCGGGATGATCTTCGTTACTCTTTCGCACGGTGTGTTCGTGGCGATCATCAGCGTGTCGTGGTTCCTCCTCTTCCTGTTGTGCGGGCCTCTGCTGGCGCTGACCGCCGTCGCGGCCACCGTGGCCGCCTCGTCGCGCGCCAACGACCCACGGACGGCCCAGGAGATAAGCGCTATCGTGATCTTGCCTGTAATGCTGGTGCTCGTCGGCCAGTTCACCGGCCTCCTGGTCCTCAGCCCCATCTTTTCCCTGCTGTTGGCGCTGGTGCTCGCCGTGATCGCCGCCATAGTCACCTGGGTAGCCACCCGCCTGTTCGACCGCGAGGCTATCCTGACCCGGTGGAGCTAATTGTATTAGCAGCAATGGCGATGCCTGCTCACTATTGACCCTTCCACGTAAGACCAGTTGGGGAAAACTTTAGGCATTGGGCGTTGACAGCGATATAGGTGCGCCGTATACTGAGGTCAGTCAGAGGAATTGAGCTTTCGGGTTCGGTTTCTAGGACTAACAGAACCCCGGAAGATCCGTCAGGATCGTCTGGGGTTTCTGTTTGCGCCAGCGCGAACTTCACTTCGGACTTAAGCAAAGTCCATCCGAAGTGAAGTTCGCACCGTCGACTACCGTCCTCCCTCAGTTATCCACACCTCATCTGTTATATAATGCCCCCTGAAGGCTTAGACACAAGGGGGTTTGTCATGGGGCACATAGTTTCACCGGCGGCGGAAGAGATACTCGACCAGGCGTTACCCGTTCCCAGCCACGGGTTTGTGCGGCTGGTGGACTACATGGGCAGCGACCAGAGCATCGTGCAAGCCGCGCGCGTCTCCTATGGCGCGGGCACTAAAACAGTGCGCGAGGACCGTGGGCTGATCCGCTATTTGCTGCGCCATGACCACACGACTCCCTTCGAGATGGTGGTGATAAAGTTCCACATCAAAGCCCCGATATTCGTGATCCGCCAGTGGATGCGCCATAGGACTGCCTCTATCAATGAAGAGAGCGCGCGTTACTCCATAATGAAAGAGGAGTTCCACGAGCCTGCATGGGAGGACGTGGGGTTCCAGAGCAAGGACAACAAGCAGGGGCGCTCCGGCGAGGCCGTGCCACAGGAAGTGGTGCAACGCTTCCTCGCCTTCTTGAAGACCGATAGAGAGACCGCTTACGCCCACTACGAGCACTTCTTGCAGGACAATGTGGCCCGAGAGCTTGCCCGGATAGTCCTCCCCCTCTCGCTCTACAGCGAGTTCTACTGGCAGATGAACCTCCACAACCTGCTCCACTTCCTGCGGCTGAGGCTGGACGCTCACGCCCAGAAGGAGATCCGCGACTACGCGACACAGGTGGCGGCGTGCGTGCAGGCCGTCGCGCCCGTGGCCTGGGAGGCTTTCGAGGAGTACAAGCTGCGCGGGGCATCTTTCTCCGATACCGAGCTGGGATACCTGCGCGCCATGTTGGACGGAGAGCCGCTGCCGGCAGACGCGTTCGACGGCAGCAAGAGCCTCCTGCGCGAGTTCGAGCATAAGTTGGGGATGAACCTGTCGAACCATACCGCCGGGCAGATAGTGTCAACGCCGGTCTATACCAACGGCAATGGCACGCATAGCTCGTGGTAGAGAGACGGGATGATATTGGAGGCGGCCCACCGGGCCGCCTTCTCTTTTGGTTGGCCAGGTTGGGGTTTGTTATAATCCGGCATGGCCGATTCTCAGAGAGCCGAAGTGTGTAAGGCGCTTGAGCGCGAAGTCGCCACGCTTGCAAGCGTGGCGGCAAACTCCCTTCAACAGAAGTGGTCTGCGTGGCTGCCACCGTTGGCCGAAGATGGCACGGCCGGGCCTGGCATAGCTCTGGGGTCGAGCGGAAGCGCGCATGGGCCGTACACAGCCGCCGAGCTAGCCGAGATGATGAGGAACGGCTACGAGCGGCTAGGGCCGGTAGTGGCCCTCAGCGTGCTGACCGACGAGCCTGGCCTCATCGCCGACGATATACGCTGGCTCGCACGCATGTTCGCCGCGCGCGATATACACATGGGCGGCGACGATTGGGTCGCCGTGCTATTGCGCACCTACGTAGATGCGTGCGCTTCCGACCTGCCTGAAGGCTTAAGCGGCCCCGTGCGTGACGTGGTCGAGCGCGCGATTTTGATCCTCGACAGCGAAGCCGAGATCTCGCAGTGACAAAGCAGTTCAACTTCGACTTGCAAGCAGAGGTCGAAACTCCACACGGCAAAGCGCGCGCGGGCACGATCGACACCCCGCACGGCGATATCCATACCCCCGTGTTCATGCCGGTGGGCACCCAGGCGAGTGTGAAATCGGTGTCCCCGGACGAGCTATGGACGCTGAAGGCGCAGATCATACTCGGCAACACCTACCACCTCTATCTACGGCCCGGAGCCGAACTGATCGAGCGCTTTGGGGGGTTGCATCGCTTCATGGGGTGGAGCGGCCCCATCCTGACCGACAGCGGCGGGTTCCAGGTCTTCAGCCTGGCGCACAACCGCAAGCTGGACGACGAGGGGGTAACGTTCAAGTCGCACATCGACGGCTCGACGCACAGGTTCACGCCTGAGATGGTCATGCGGGTGGAGGAGCAGCTTGGGGCCGATATCATCATGGTGCTCGATGAATGCACTCCTCACCCCTCCTCATACGAATACAACAAGCAGGCGCTGGCGCGGACGCACGCCTGGGCCGAGCGCTGCCTGCGGGCGCATGCGCGAGCGGACCAGGCGCTGTTCGCCATAGTGCAGGGGAGCGTATACGATGACTTGCGGCAGGAGAGCGCCCGCACGCTATCAGCCCTCGACTTCCCAGGCTACGCCATCGGGGGCCTGAGCGTAGGCGAGCCAAAGGAGGATATGCACCGCACCCTCGAAGCAACAACCCCATTGCTTCCAAGCGAGAAGCCTCGATATCTGATGGGGGTTGGCTCCCCCGAGGATCTCGTTGAGTGCGTGGCGCGTGGCGTCGATATGTTCGACTGCGTGCTGCCTACCAGGGTGGCGCGCAACGGTGCCCTTCTCACGCGCGGTGGGCGCTTGCCGATAAAAAGCTCCCGCTTCGCCGGGGAGGACCGCCCAATCGAGCCTGACTGCGACTGCTACGCCTGCACCCACTTTTCGCTCGGCTATCTGCACCACCTGTACAAGGCCGAGGAGCTGCTGGCCTACAGGTTGAACAGCATACACAACCTGCGCTTTATGACCCGTACCATGGCCGAGATTCGCGCCTCGATCCTGGCAGGCTCCTTCAACGCTTACCGCGAAGAATTCCTGGCGCGCTACAAGACGACCGACCGCTCGGCAGCGGTCAAACAACGTGAGAAGTGGCTGGTCGCGCATGGGCGTAAGTAGGCGGGGATTAAGGGGTTAGGGGTTAGGGGTTAGAGACCGCAAACCTAACCTCACACTTAAGGAACTTCCATGTAAGGTTAAGTTTATACGCACCAGAATCTGCTCTGCCGACTTAAGGCACTTCTATCGTCAGACAGATCTTAAGGTGCATCCCCTAATCCCCTAATCGCCAATCCCTAACCCCTGGATAATACGCGCCTAAGTTCATCCAGCAGCGTCTGTTCCTGGTGAGGGAGCACCGTGCGGGGGTCCAGCAGGAGCGCGCCCCTCTCTACGCGGGCGATTACGGGCGTCGGTTGCTTGCGTAGAGAGGCACACATGTCGCCTGCCGTGGCTTCGGTGAGCGGGATTGAGAGGATATACGTCGGCAGGGTCTCACCGGGCAGGGAGCCTCCACCTATCGTAGACTCGCCCGGCACGGCCTGGCACACAATGCCGGCCTCTCGCAGGCTGGTCGCCCACTCTTCAGCCGTCGTACGCAACTCTTCCTGGGACGCCGCCAGCATTCGCCAGACGGGGACCTCGCGCGCGGCTTCCCCTTTGAGGTAGTGCAGCAGCGTAGCCTCCAGCGCGGCCAGCGTGAGTTTGTCCACCCGGAGCGCGCGGGTCAGGGGGTGCTTTTTCAATCGCCCGATCAGGTGCGACCGCCCCACTATCACCCCACACTGCGGGCCTCCCAGCAGCTTGTCGCCGCTGAAAAGCACCAGGTCCGCGCCCGCGTCGAGGCTGGCCTGGGG
>JBAURA010000216.1:0-2897 GCA_049580985.1 Chloroflexia bacterium | reverse complement strand
CAGCTAGGCCCACGGCGGCGCCCGCCGAACCCAAGCGAAGAGAAGATCCTGTCCACGTCATCCGAGAATCGCTTCATCAAGTCCAAAGGCGCTACACTCGAACCCTGGCCGTGCGCCTGATCGTCGCGCCCTTCGCTGCTACCCGGTTTCTCCCCCTGGTCCTCGTGGTCCTGGGGTATGCCGGTGGGCTGCCGGCCATTTGTGTCGTCCATAATGTTCCTCCTGTTCGCGGGCCTTGAGTGGGCAAGGTTGAGCGGGCACAGCTATCAATCGCAGGTGCAGCCCGTGTCTGTAGCGCACCCCTGGCAGCAGTAGATAGTGCTACCCATCTGGAATCCCTGGCCTCCGTTGCCGCGCCATTCCGCTTTGGGCATACCGCACTTGGGGCAGTCCTGGCTAGCGGCGGCTGTATCGTCATTCACGTCCGCGCTCGTGTTCGCCATATTGGTTTGATCGTCCATTTTGTTCCTCCTGTGCGGCTGTCGCCGCTCTGTTACATAAATTCCTAGCAAATCGCGTACCAACAGACGTATTTGCAAGCGCTTACATAAGCCATCGTGTGCATGTGTGCTTGCTACCCCATAATTCGCTAGAATATATGCATGAATGAGACCTCGCAGCAGTTGTCCCTGATAAACGAGAAAGGGCCGTTCGACATCATAGGAGATATACACGGGTGTTATGATGAGCTATCTGAATTGCTAGGCAAACTCGGCTGGACGCCAGCCTATAGACAGCAAACAGCAAGACATAGAGGAAATCCGCAATCCGCAATCCGCAATCCGCAATTCCACCGTAAGTTGGTCTTCCTGGGCGACCTCGTAGATCGCGGTCCGAAGGTGGTGGACGTACTGCGATTGGTAATGGACGTGGTGGAGGCGGGCAACGCGATCTGCTTGCTGGGGAACCACGACTATAAGCTGTTGCGTAAGCTCGTGGGAAGAAACGTCAGGGTGGCGCACGGGCTGGCCGAGACGCTTGAGCAGTTGGAGCAAGAGCCTCCGCGCTTCGTTGCGCGGGTACGCGATTTCCTCGCCGGGTTAGCGACCTACCACGTCCTGGACGAAGGGAGGCTGGTGGTGTCCCACGCCGGGATCAAGGAGAATATGATCGGCCAATGGAACGACAGGATAAAATCATTCACCATCTACGGTGACACCACCGGCGAGAGCGACGAGTTCGGGCTGCCCGTGCGCCTCGACTGGGCGTCGAGCTATCGTGGAGAGGCGCTGGTGGTATATGGTCACACCCCCGTGCCCGCGCCTCGCTGGGTGAACAATACGATCAACATCGATACGGGGTGCATATTCGGCGGAAGCCTCACGGCGCTCAGATATCCTGAGCGTGAGCTTGTGTCCGTGCCCGCGCGAAAGGTCTATTTCGAGAGGGTAGGCGGCATCAGGTGATCAAGTACCCCTCACTAAGGTAGGCCATGTAATGAAAGTTCAAGTAGGAATATTGTGCATACTCTTCATGCTCGTGCTGGTTGCTTGCTCCGATTACGGCCAACAACCTACTCCCACATCTTCTCCTTCAACCCCCACGACAGCGCAACCCGCGAGTGACGATCCCCCCCTCCAACTGTCGCCTGTTACCCTCGAAGTCGCGCCCGGCATGGCGACGGGCAATTTCAGCGTGACCAGGCAGATCAATTTGCCGCCTGGGTTCGGCATCAAAGTCTTCGCCTCCGGTCTACAGCACGTGCGCCAGCTGGCCGTCTCGCCCGAAGGCATACTCTACGCCACCGTGCGCGCCGAGGGCCGCGTCGTGCGCCTCCCCGACACCATCGCCGATGGTGTGGCCGATCGCGTGGAGACGGTAGCCGGTGACATGCCAGGGGTGCACGGGATAGCGTTCGATACCAACGGCATCTTGCACGTGGCGACCGAGGTGCAGGTAATCCGGCTCGAAGACGAGGATGGCGACGGCACAGCCGAGAAGCGCACTGTGCTAATAGGAGATATGCCCACCGGCGGCGAGGGGCGCGCCGGGGCCAACCACTCCACGCGCACTATACGCTTTGGCCCCGGTCCTGATGGAACGAAGGAAAAGCTCTACCTGTCCATGGGGTCGTCGTGCAACGTGTGCGTGCAGAGCGATCCGCGCCGGGCGGCCATTACGCGCTACTCCCCGGACGGCACGTTCGAGAAGGTGTACGCGAGCGGCATACGCAACGCGGTAGGCGTGACGTTCCACCCTCTGACCGGCGAAATGTGGGCTGTGAACAATGGGCGCGACGGGCTTGGCCCCGATGCGCCGCCCGAAGGGGTGCTCAACGTCAAGGAGGACGGCAACTACGGCTGGCCGTTCTGCTACGGCGACCGCGTGCCCGATCCTGAGATGAAGCCCGAACCTGGCTATTGCGACCCGGTGGATGTGGCGGCCTTCTACCTGCCCGCGCATTACGCGCCCCTCGGCCTCACCTTCTACTATGGCAAGGGCTTTCCCGCCCCGTTCGAGGGCGATATGTTCGTTACGAGCCACGGCAGTTGGGACCGCGATGTCCGCTACGGCTACAAGGTCATGCGTGTCCGCTTCAAAGACAACCGGCCCGATACATCCCAGGGCGAAAGCATGGTGGAAGACTTCGCCACCGGCTGGCTGCTCGACCCGCTAAGCGGCGAGCACTGGGGTCGCCCTGTAGACCTGGCGGTAGCCCCCGATGGCTCTCTCTTCCTCACCGACGACGCAGCCATGGCGATATACAAGATATACTACAAAGGACGGTAGACGGTAGTCAGTTGCCAGTTATCAGTTATCAGTTGTCGGTTGTCGGTTGTCGGTTGTCGGTAAATAGGCGGCATCTTCATATCCCAAGCCCTTTCACAAAGCAGAGGAAGCAGAGAAAGCAGAGGACAGCAAAGAATAGGAGAAATAAACAACAACCTCTGCTTTCC
>JBAURA010000215.1:0-8072 GCA_049580985.1 Chloroflexia bacterium | reverse complement strand
CTTCATATCCGACGGCAAGGCCCTCGCACACCAGGCAGTGTATGTATGGATAGAATGTGCTGCCCGGTTCCACGTCCGTGAAGTCGATGGTGCACGCCACCGGGGTGGGCGTCGGGCCGGGCAGGTCGGTGATCTTGAGCACGAAAGCATCCGGGCTACCCGCGATAGACGGTTGCAGTGCGTTGGCCGTGGGGAAGTCGGCCGAGCGGGTCAGCCCGGTGGTATAGATATTCCCCTGGCTATCGACGTCTACGCGCCACGCGAAGTCCTCCGCGCTGCCGCCCAGGTAGGTCGAGAAGAGGAGCGCGCCTAGCGGCCCAAACATCGAGACCGTGGCGTCGCCGCCACCTCCGTAGGTATCCTGTATAGGGTTGGCGAGCGGGAAGTCCGTAGCGTCCACAAGCGACGTTACATAAGCATTGCCCGCCTCGTCCGCCGCTATCCCGTATGGTGCGTCGTAGCTCCCGTTGCCTCCCAGGAAGGTGGAGTAGACCACCCACGAGCCGGTAGGCGACAACCTGGTCACGAAGCCGTCCAGCCCCGCGCCTTTCGCGGGCTGGATGGCGCGCCTCACGGGGAAATCGGCGGAGCCGGTGACGCCGGTCACGAAAGCGTCGCCTTCCTGCGTGACGGCCACGGCCCAGGGCAGCTCAGCTTCGCTGCCGCCCAGGTAGGTGGAATAGGCAAGGGCGTTGCCGGAGGGCGTAAGCTTGGATATTACGACGTCTTCGATGCCCCGGTTGGTGGGCTGGTAAGCATTGGCGATGGGGTAATCGGTCGAGTAGGAGCCGCCCGAAATGTAGGCGTTACCCTCGGCGTCGATGTCCACGCCCAGCGAGTCCTCGTCGGCGCTACCGCCCAGGTAGGTGGAATACGCCAGGCTGAGGCCGGAGGCGCTGAACTTGGTGACGAAGATATCCTTGCCGCCCGCGTTGGACGGTTGTAGCGGGTTGGCGGTGGGGAAATCGAGCGAGTCGGTCTTACCCGTGACATACGCGAAGCCATTGCTTTGAGCGATGTTCCACGCCTCGTCCTCGCCTGTGCCGCCGAGGTAGGTGGAGTAGACCAACGCTGTGCCTGCCGGGTTGATCTTGGCGACGATCACATCCTCGCCGCCGGCCCTGGTCTGCTGGTAAGCGTTGGCGGTGGGAAAATCGTCGGAAGATGTCCAGCCCGCCAGGTACGCGCTCCCCTCGGCGTCTACCGCCAGGCCCCACGATATATCGAACCCCGCGCCACCGAGGTAGGTAGAGTAGACCAACGCCGTGCCCGCCGGGTTGAGCTTGGTCACAAACAGATCAGTATCCCCGCCGTAGTTTGGCTGTAGCGGGTCCTGCAAAGGGAAATTGGTGGAGCCGGTAGGGCCGGTGACGTAGGTGTTCCCCGCGCTGTCCACGGCGATCCCTATGCCATCGTCGCCGCCCGATCCGCCCAGGTAAGTGGAGTAGGCGAGCGTGGGATCGACGACCAGAGCCTTGGCCGGGTCGTAAGCGCCGACCTGGAAACCGATGCTCCCATCATCGTATACGACATATCCCATAGAGACGATAACCTTATCATCGCCGTCCTGTTGCCAGGCCACCGGGGCAAGCTCTTTGATTTCGGATTTGGGATTGCGGATTTCGGATTGATTGATAGGTATTATTAGGTTGCCGTTATCTAACGTGGGAGTGCCTGCGCCCGTATAGCGCCACCGTATGGCTGTGGGGTCGGAGCCTGGGGAGACCACGTAGGTGCCTTTGAGCGTCCCTGACGGGCCGTCGTACCTGAGGTCTACGCCGGGGTAGAGGCTTCTGTAGGTCAGGCTGCTGTAGGTAGGCAAGCCCGCGTGCCAGAGCAGAGGGTCGTTGCCCATCAGGTAGCTGACGGTGCCCGGCAAAGTGCCGCCGCGCTCGATCTGCACGCCGTCGTTCGCGCCCAGGAACTCCATGCCAACCTGGGCGGTGTCCGGGGCCTGCCGGTCCCTTACGTTGGGACTGTCGCCGGGCATTTCCAACAGGAGGGTGATAGCGGACGGCGCGAACAACAGGGTGTAATGCCCGTTGTGGGCGACATAGCGCACGGAGGGATCGGCCTGCCCGCCGTTCGGCTCAAATGCTATAGGCAGGCCCGACAATATCTCAGGTCCCGAGCGGGTTTGTTGCGTACCTGAGGTAATCCCGGAGGTGAAGCGGATGACTTGCGAGCTGAGGAGAGCTAGCGCGAGAAGGGCCAGCAGGGAGAGGGAAACCACGCCTCTGCGGCTGAGGTGGAGCCGGTGATAGACGAGAGCCGACATATCTTTCTCCAGGGTTGGAAGAGATGTATTTGGGTGCCGGCTGTAGGGACCATATAGCAGATGCTCAGGATGCCTGGGGAAGAAAGATGGAGCGCAGTTCGGCTGGCTACATGATAGCACAAATCGACTTAGGATGGCCTAAGAAAACGCTTGCGTGGAATTAAGAACGCATTAAGAGTAGACCGTTACACGACCCACTATCTCAAGGGGATGTGCACCCTCACGCTCCCTATCCCGGTCATGTTGTCGGCCACGTAAGTAGCGTAGTCGGCATCTTCCGCCAGGGTGCCGATCCAACTCGTGCCACCTGTAAACTCCTGGCCATTTTGCAGCGTAACGCTGGTTACACCTGTGGGGTTAGCCAATTGCAGAGGTTGGCCGGCGTCGTTGAGGAGGCGCTGGTCTTTGTTGGCTAGCACGAACGTTACCGGGACGCCGCTCTCGTTCTTCACCTTGTAAGCCACGTCTACGCGTTTCTCCAGGCGGTCGAGCCTGAACAGCGTGAACACCAGCCCGTTGCGGCTCACCGGGTCGCCCAACTCCACGAAAGCAGGCGGCTCGGCGGGGGTGCCCGATCCGTACTTGGCTTTGTACAGGAACGTGCCAAGCTGTGAGAGCAGTACGTCATAGGGCGGCTGGTTCTCAGGGTGGAACTCGAACACGGCACGCTCGAAGTACTGCACCGTATAGACCTGCCCGTTGAGGTCGGATTTCTCCTGGAACTCGCCGCTGATCGGGTAGCCCTGTTGTGGGAGACCCCCATGATCCTGCCAGTACTTCAAGAAGCGCCCGCAGACGGTCTGCTGCGTCTCGGGAAAGGTCACGCAGTTAGCTTGCAACAGGGGGCCTGCGTTCCCGGTCACGGTCGATGTAACCCCCAACGCGTAGCCCGTAACAAGCAGCCCAACAGCCGCAATGGCATACAAGAGTCGTTTCACGGTTCGCCTCCTATGAAACGTAATATGTATATTGTTGGTCAATTCCTATTGTGCTAATTATACGGCCCTCTTCCGGTGCCTCCAATAGTACTTTACGGATGCCTGGCCTCCCACGATCTATCTGGAAGTATAAGCTCTATAGGCACGAAAATACAGCATAAGTTCCGAGAAGTGCCATTCTCGTTACTGATAATAGACAGCGTTTGCGTGCTCAGGGCGAAGAAGGAATCACCTTGAAGTAGCCTAGTTTTTCCTGCGCTTCTGAGTGGTACCAGACAGTATATTGCCCTACAGGAAAGTCATTCTCTATCTGGATGCTCACCTCAAGCACAACACCTGCTTCGTCAGCATCGTCACAAAACGGCGCTGGGTAGATATTGCTACCTTCCGGCATCTGAATACTAAGGCAAACCTGCTGTCCGGGCCTATATCCTTTCGCCCGTAAGAATACGGTCTCCCCAAGCCCAACGCAATTCCCTGGCCTTATGAGCACATCGGGATGAGAGGCAGGTATGTCCGCGCAGGGTGCGGGAGTAGCCGTAGGCCCTGGGATCGTCTGTGTGGGCGCGGGCTTCCACTCGTAGATCTCCTTGTACCTGAACGCACCCAACTGGCTCAAAAGCACATCGTATGGCGGCTGGTTCTCAGGGTGCAGCTCGAATACTGCCCTCTCGAAGTACTGGACAGTGTAAACCTTCCCATCCAAGTTGCTCTTCTCCTGGAACTCATCTGTGATCGGGTAGCCCTGCTGAGCCAGCCCGCCTTTCTCTTGCCAATATTCGAGAAACATCCCGCCTACTCGATGGCTCGTTGCTGAAAAGAGGGTTGAGCCGGGCTGGTTGTTGGGGGTCTGACCTGGCGCACCGTTCGGGTACTTCTGCTTGTACCGGAACGTGCCTAACTGAGAAAGCAGCACGTTGTACGGCGGCTGGTTCTCAGGGTGGTACTCGAACACCGCTCGTTCGAAGTACTGAACGATGTAGGTCTTGCCGTTCAGAGGCGACACCTCGTCCATCAGTTCAGAGATGGGATAGCCGTGCTGTGCCAACCCACCGTTTTTGTCCCAGTACTCCAGGAAGATGCCGGTTACCGTCTTACCGGTCTCCGGAAATGTGCGGCTGCCTGTGCCGGGCATCTGGGCCAGGCTCCGGCCCGGTTGAATACCCAGCAACCACAACAACACTATCAGCGCCAACGCTAATCTCTCCGTCACACCGCCCGGCGTAGTGGCCTTCCGTCCCAGGACGTCATTTGGCTGAATCGGCATCGTCGCTATACCTCGCCGCCAGCTTTCTCACCGTAGTCACGTTGCGGTTTGTTCCGGCCATGCCGGCTGCCTTCTCCAGCATTCCGCCTGAGATCCTGGATTCACTCAATTGCTTGCGGCACAGCCAGTACAACTCGCGCCCATGCACGTGAAACTCGTCTACCGGGTTACTGAATGCCTCCAACTTCTCCCGCGCTTCCTTGCTGGGCGCTTCCGCCAGGAAGGTGACATACAAAGAGCCTGTGCCAATATCCTCGTTCGGGAAAGGCTCATACTTCGCTATCTTCGCAATCTCGGCAGCGGTCCTGATAAATGTCGCCACCTCGTACTCCAGCGACTTTTTCAGGTGGCCTTCGATCTTCTTCTCAAGCGCCCGCGTATCATTGTTGGGCGATGTGAAAATAACGTTTCCGCTCGCGATGAAAGTCTCAACGTCCGCGAATCCAAGCTCCTCAAAGAGCTTACGCAGGCGATCCATCTTGACGTTATGCCCGCCAACATTGATAGCGCGGAGTA
Organism: Chloroflexia bacterium; assembly: GCA_049580985.1. Taxonomy (GTDB): domain Bacteria; phylum Chloroflexota; class Chloroflexia; order QHBQ01; family JADMIH01; genus JADMIH01. The sequence continues at coordinate 3,073 of JBAURA010000215.1, read as the reverse complement.
GAGCGATATATCGTGGCATAATGTCATATTAGCCCGTTACAGGCTTTGGCCGCACCTGCAACCCCTCGGCGGGGCGCGCCCCAGGCTCTGCTTCTACCTCCGGTGGGTGCAGCTCGCGCCCGGCGGCGGCGGTGCGGCCCAGGTAGGCCTCTATCACGCGGGTGTCATGCCGGATCTGTGCCGGCGTGCCCTCGGCTATCTTCACCCCATAGTCGAGCACCGACACTCGCTCGGAGATGCGCATAACCACCCTCATATCGTGCTCGATCAGCAGCACCGCCAGGCCCATGTCTGTGTTCAGGCGCGAGATAAGCTCTATCATGGAGGCCGTCTCGCTGGGGTTCATGCCCGCGGTCGGCTCGTCCAGCAGCAGCAGGTGGGGCGTGGTAGCCAGGGCGCGGGCCACCTCCACGCGCCGCTGCATGCCGTAGGGCAGGTTTTTCGCCTCGATCTCTGCCATATGCCGCACACCCACGAAGTCGAGCAGTTCCAGGCTTTTGCGCCTTGCGTCCCTCTCCTCGTCCTTCATCTCCTGGCTGCGAAGCACTACGTCCAGCAAACCACGACTCATGCGCGTATGCCGGCCCACCATCACGTTCTCCAGCACGGTCATGTTCTTGAAGAGCCTTATGCCCTGGAAGGTGCGCGCGATGCCCAGTTTGGTTACCCTATCGGGTGGCTCTCCGGTGATCTGCTCTCCGTTGAACCATATCTCGCCGCCGTCGGGCTTGATGATGCCCGTCAGCATATTGAAGAAGACCGTCTTACCCGCCCCATTTGGCCCTATCATGCTCACGATACCGTGGCGCGGCACGTCGAAATCGATCCCTGCGACAGCCGCCAGCGCGCCGAAGCGCTTGGTGAGGCCAACGGCGCGGAGCAGGTTCTTGCGGTATGGCTGGGTGTCGTTCATTGGGACGGTAGTTGGTTGTCAGTTGTCGGTTGTTAGTTATCAGTAGTAAGCCAATATTAGCACTTTTCCTGGGGGTTTGGCTAGGGGCGTATGATATGCGGGTCTGTTATATGTATTGAGAGGATGTGTCGGACTTGGTCAATGGGCATATAATGGACAGGCAAAAATGCGAATCGGAGGCTCCAAAGAATGACCGAACTATCCACCAGCAACAGATATGCCGCCGTGCCCAAGCGTCTCCTGCTCGGCCCAGGCCCCAGCGAGGTAGACCCTGAGGTATTGCGTTCGCTGATGCTCCCGCCGTTGGGCCACCTGGACCCTGCCCTCCTGGATATGATGGACGGCTTGCAGGATATGCTGAGAGGCGCGTTTCGCACCGAGAACCGCCTGACGCTCGCTATATCCGGCACCGGCACCTCCGGCATGGAGGCTGCTATGCTCAACAGCATCGAGCCGGGCGACGACGTGCTGGTAGGCGTCATGGGCTACTTCGGCGAGCGTATGTGTGAGATCGCGGCCCGCGCGGGAGGCAAGGTCCACCGGCTGGAAGCCGAGTGGGGCACTCCCCTCGACACCGGTCTCATACGCGACGCGATCCGAAAGGTCGAGCCAAAGGTGGTGTGCCTGGTGCACGCCGAAACCTCCACGGGCGTTTGCCAGGACCTGACCGGCATAGGCGAGGCGGCACGCGTGGTGGATGCGCTGTTGCTGGTGGACGCGGTCACGTCGCTGGGAGGCCAGCCGTTGCTGGTGGACGACTGGGGCCTCGACGTATGCTACAGCGGCAGCCAGAAGTGCCTGGGCGCGCCGTCCGGCCTCGCCCCCATCACCTTCAGCGACAGGGCGCTGGAGCGGATCGCGGCCAGAAAGGAGCCGGTGCGTAGCTTCTACCTGGACGCCATCCTCCTGGGCAAGTACTGGCAGGACCGGCAATACCATCACACGATATCGGCCCCGCTGATATACGCTTTGCATTCCGCCCTGTCACTCCTCCATGCCGAGGGGATCGAAGGCCGGTGGGCAAGGCACAAGCATAACCACCTGGCCTTTCGCAAGGGCGTGGAGGCTATGGGCCTGCGCTTCCTGCCGGACGAAGATTACAGCCTGTGGCCTCTGAACGCCGTGCGCGTCCCCGCCGGGCTGGACGAGATGCAGATCAGGGCCACCCTCCTGAAGGAGCACAGCATCGAGATCGGCGGAGGACTTGGCCCGCTCAAGGGGCGGCTCCTACGCGTCGGCCTGATGGGCTACGGCTCGCAACGGGAGTACGTGCTGCAACTGCTGTCCGCGCTGGAGATGGTGCTGTGGGGCATGGGGCATAAGACAGACACGGGCGCGGGCTTGCAGGCTGCCATGCAGGTATACGCGCACCCCTCGCTGGCCGGTATGGCATGATATATGCAGGTGCTATCCCGACCGTAATTGTTGTTTGCCTTGACGCAATCCCCACCCTGAGTACAATTACACTGTGCCGGGCTGCGTCCGGCGCACGCAACACATAAAAAACTGCAAGCACACAGGAGGACTAACCACAATGGCACACGAATTACCACCCCTACCCTACGATTACGACGCACTTGAGCCGTATATTGACGAGCAGACGATGCATCTGCACCACGACAAGCACCACCAGACCTACATAACCAACCTCAACAACGCTCTCGCCAACTACCCCGACTTGCAGGACAAGAGCGCGGAAGACCTGATCAAGGACCTGAACAGCGTGCCGGCGGACATACGCACGGCGGTGCAAAACAACGGTGGTGGCCACGTCAACCACACTATGTTCTGGGAGATCATGGGGCCCGGTGGCGAAGGAGGCGCTCCCCGTGGCGCTCTCGGTGATGCCATCGACGCAACGTTCGGCAGCTTCGATGCCTTCAAGGCCGCTTTCCAGGACGCGGGCGTCAAGCGCTTCGGCAGCGGCTGGGCCTGGTTGGTCCGCGATTCAGGGGGCGGGTTGAAGGTCGTCAGCACGGCCAACCAGGACAACCCCATGTCCGACGGCCAATTCCCCATCCTGGGCAACGACGTGTGGGAGCACGCCTACTACCTGAAATACCAGAACCGCCGGCCCGACTACCTGGCGGCCTGGTGGAACGTGGTCAACTGGGAAGAAGTAGGGCGACGCTTCGAAGCGGCCCAGGGTTAGCGCCGACG
>JBAURA010000214.1:0-5321 GCA_049580985.1 Chloroflexia bacterium | reverse complement strand
CCTGGATCTTGCCTGAGCTAACTAACTTCTTCAGTTGGACACGTTGGTCATCTGTCAGTTGGAGTTGGAGTGTTCTTCTCATGCCTCCATTTTATCATAACTGCTATTCCTTTGTTGGTGGTGTACTCAGTATGACACAGGGAAATGGGTCGGCCTTCCTCCCACATTCTCTCCTCCTTTTTGGTCACCCTCTCAGAATGACAAAGTAGAGTTGGTTTGTGGACCGAACTTGCAAGATGCACCAATGAGATAGGGAAAGGAACCAGGTATTGCTTGAGCTTCTTAGACAACGCAATTTCGCGCTCCTGTGGTTTGGCGGGCTGATCTCGTTCATCGGCGACTGGATGACGCTGATCGCGCTGCCGATTTACATCTACAATCTCACAGGCTCGGTGCTGGCGACAGGCTTGATGTGGATGTCGGCGATGCTTCCCTCGGTCCTCCTGGGATCTGTGGCGGGGGTCTACGTGGACAGGTGGGACCGCCGCGTTACTATGGTAGTGGCGAATCTGCTGACGGCTCCCCTCATGCTCGTATTGCTCGTCGTCGAAAGCCCCGATCAGGTCTGGATCATCTACGTCGTTGCCATACTCAAGAGCACTATCGGCAACTTCATGGGGCCTGCCGAGAACGCTCTGCTCCCCAAGCTGGTAGGCGAAGAGCATCTCACAATCGCCAATGCGCTCAATACCTTGAACAATACCCTGTCCCGGCTCATAGGCCCTGCCATCGGTGGTGCCGTGTTCGCCTACCTGGGCTTCACTTACTCTGTGTTGCTCGACGCGGCCACCTTCCTGGTGGCAGGCATCATGATCGGCCTCATCAATGCCCCTCGAAGCGTGACCAGGGCCGAGGTTGACGGGAGTTCCGATGAGGCTAAGCCGCATGTATGGCGCGAGCTTATGGATGGCTTACGGCTGGTAGGAGCCAATCGGCTCATCCTCTCGCTCTTCCTCTTCATGAGCGTCGCTATGCTGGCCGAGGGGTTCTTCGAGGTGCTGGTGATCCCCTACATACAGGATGTGTTGAAAGGCGGCTCGCAAGAGCTAGGCTGGCTATTCACCACCCAGGCCGTGGGAGGTCTGCTGGGCGGCCTCCTGATAGGGCGGCTGGGCAAGCGAGTGAACCCCGCGCACCTCATCGGATCGGGGATCTTCGTGCTGGGGCTGATGACCGTGGCGATCTTCAACGTGCCGATCTTCAGCCTCGACCTGCTCTTCTTCCTGGCGGTCGGACCTGCCGTGGTAGGGTTGCAGACCGGCACACAAACCCTCTTGCAGCTTAATGTGGAGGACCGCTACCGTGGCCGTGTATTCGGCAGCTTCGGCACCATCGTGTCGCTGGCGATCCTCACTGGGCAGTTGGTAGCCAGCCTGGCCGGCGGCACGACCGGCCCCATACCTCTTATGACGGCAGGTGGCATATTGACGATGGCGACCGGTGTGGTCGCGTTCATAATGCTGGCTCGCATGCTCAATATACGTGCCTCACAAACACAACCCACCCTAAAAATAGAAGAGAGCTAACAATCTTCCCCTGTAATCCACCGACAACCGTCCTTCGTTCTTCGTCCTTCGTCCATCGTCCATCGTCCTCCCACCTACTTCTTAAGAAGTATTTTACTCCATCTCTAATCGGAGATTAATGTTGAACTATTGACATAGCTTGTGAAATATGATACAAATATGAGTCAGGGACGAAAAGGTTAGCATAATAAAAAGGGGTGTGAGTAAAGTAATTAGCATGGGGTGCGCGGCCCGCAAAGATGCGATTGGAGCCGCCGCCCATTTGTCTTTTGTGGGCATGCTTATTGCTCGGACCTTTTCGCTTTTGTCGTGGGATATATAGCCGCCATATACGCTCGGGAGTTGAAACTTAAGCCACCTGGATAGCGTTAATAATATAGGAAGATAATCACTTCCATACGCGGCATCATATATTCCCACAACAGAAGACCCATGAGCGGAATTTGGGACCTGACCGCCCGGCATACGGGCACGCAGGCCCCAGACCTGGAGGTAAATATAAGATATATGCCTGGGGGTAAGGGGGAATACCGGCAATGCTGTTAGAGACGGTGCGCCCGGCCAGAGAAGAGAACAGGGGCTGGGCCATAGGAAATATAGGGACTGTAGAGGTCCTTGACTTAGAACTGGATATTCGCGAATTCGACGGCGATGAACCTGAGATGGCGGAACTGGTTTTAGCTGGAGAGGAGAGCGATATAATGAATCTGGATGCGAACCAGACAACCGTTATCGGCGGGCTGGAAGACGAGGACATCCTGCACTATGAGGGTGCGACCGGATTCGACCACAAAAGCGCGGAAGACAGCGTTGGCATGTATCTGCGCGAGATTGGCCGTGTTTCTTTGCTTTCGGCTACTGAAGAGATAGCCCTGGCTATCAGCATGCAGAAGGGGAAGCGCGGCTCCGAGCGACTCATGGAGGAGCGCGAGTTCCTGAGCAAAGAAGAGATCAGCAAGCTGCGGGCCGACGAGGCGCGTGGCCGTGCCAGTCGGCGCCGCCTCATCGAGGCGAACTTGAGGCTGGTGGTGAGCGTGGCCCGCAAGTACGCGGGGCGCGGCATCTCCCTGCTCGATCTCATACAGGAAGGCAACTTCGGACTCTTGCGCGCCGTAGACCGCTTTGACTACCGCAAGGGCCACAGGTTCTCGACCTACGCTACCTGGTGGATACGCCAGGCCATCACCCGCGCGATTGCGGACCAGAGCCGTACTATCCGCCTGCCCGTCCACATGGTGGAGGCGGTGGGGCGGCTGACCCAGGTGTCGCACCGGCTTCAGCAGAAGCTGGGCCGCGAGCCTCTGGCCGACGAGATCGCCGAGGAGATGAACATCTCGCCCGACAAGGTGCGCCAGATCGTGGGCGCGTCTCAGCAGACGGTGAGCCTTGAGATGCCAATAGGCGAGGAGGAAGACGCCTCGCTCGGCGACATCATCGAGGACCGCAACACGATTGCGCCCGCCGAGGCGGCCAGCCAGCAGATCCTCAAGGAGGAAGTGCTGGACATGCTAGGTGGCCTGACCGTCCGCGAGCGCCGCGTGATCGAGCTGCGCTATGGCCTGGAAGACGGCTACAACCGCACCCTGGCCGAGCTAGGCGACGAGCTGGGCGTATCGCGCGAGCGAGTGCGCCAGATCGAAGCCGAAGCCCTCACGAAGCTGCGCGCCTCGAAAGAGACCGGGCGGCTGAAAGAATACCTGGACTAACGCTTCCTGCGGCTGTAATGAAAAGCACCCTGCCTTTTATGGGCAGGGTGCTTTTCTGTTGTCTTATGGCGCTGGGTCCGCGCTCAACAATCTCGCCAGTTCAGCCTCCGCGCGGCTCTGCTCGCCATACCCATCCTGGGCGAGTTTTTCCGCCAGCCACTCATGTACCTGTGGGCGGAAGGGCTGCCAGAACTTGGATATGAAAGCCTCCCGCCACGCGAACGTATCGAGACCCAGCTTATCGTACCCTTCGGCGGTGCGCAGGTAGTCGTCGCCCACCGGAAAATATGTGCCCGCCCGCCGGTAGGTATCGGCGGCTTGCTGAAGATCGTTGTTGGCCTGCTGTATGCAGCCGCGCAATGTGATTACAGGTTGCGCGCCGAGCCAGATCGTCTCCAACTTGCTTACGATGCCATCCATCGCCCCTTTCATGTCGGCCTGGCCGGATTGGCGCAGCACCGATACTCTCTCAAAGCGTGCAACATCGCCCCAGCCCTGGTCGCCCGACGAAATACGGTCGAGCGCGCCGAGGTCTTCCAGGCTGACCACCCAGTAAATATCGCCCGGCGGTTGGCGTGCGAAGAGGCGGGGATCGCGGGCGTCGTAGGCGGCGGTGGGAGGCTCGTTGTGCCAATAGAAGTTGGTGATCGTGTAGCCAAGCCCCGGATCGTCTAGGAAGATGATCGTGTCGACTGGTGTCGCTGTGTTAGATAGGTGGCGGGCGGCGGCTCGAAAATCGGGGCGATAGGCCATGTTGACGTGGGTGGCCGGGTTCTCATAGAAGTACGCCCCGGCACCGAACGCGCCCACTATGACGACCGCGAGCGCCACGGCGGTAACTCGCGCCTGCTGCGCGAACCTGGCGTATCGTCCCTCTCCGGCAGCGCCCAGGCTGTACAGCGTTACGATGCCATGTCCCACGAGCAGGAAATAGAAAGGCATGGCGAACAGTGCGTATCGCTGGAAGACGACGCTTGTGGTAGCTAAAACAGCCAGCATGACCGGCGGCACCACGATGTAGAGGGTGCAGATGTATGCCGGCTCGTATCGGCGCATGTCGCGCATGGGGTGGGCCAGGGCGGCGAAGAGGCCGAGGAGGGCTATGAGCAACACCAGCATTTGGAGCAGGCGCTCGACGTTGCCGCTGAAGCCGAAGTTAGTGAACCACGTAAGGAATTCTATGACCGAGGCGAGGGCGCTCATGGGTGAGAAAAGGCCCAGGTTGGGCGACATGCGTGGCGCGCCCAACAGGTCGAGGGCGGCGAGGGCCGTGCCTGCCAGTGCCACCCCGATGCCAATGACTGCGTACACGAGCGTTCGTTGCGAAACGGCGCGCGCCTGCCATTTCTTCCACAGCACCCACCCCAGGTAGAGCATAAGGGGAGGGGTAGCCAGGGTGAGGGCTACATACGCGTTAGCTACATTGGCGATATGGGCGAGGGCGAAGGCTGTCCACCATCGCGGCGAGTCGGTCCTATCCGCCCGCAACAGGCAGTAAACCGAAAGTACGGTCAGCAGGACCATGAGCGAGTAGAGTCGCAGGTCCTGTGAAAAGCTCAGGAGGCGCGGAGATAGGGCTACAAGCAGGGCGGCGACCAGCCCCTGTCCATAGCCGAATGTCTCCTTACCGAGCGCGTATACGGCCAGGATGGTGAGCGCACCTGCCAGGGCGGATGGAAGGCGGACCAGGATGGAGGTAGCCGCCGGGTCGGCCAGGGTGGATGTCAGCCAAACGATGATGTAGTGGAGAGGAGTCTGGTTGGCGACGTAGCCGAAGCGGCCCCAGATCATGTCGGGGAAGCCGATGGAGGCCCCGTCCAGCGAGTTTACTTCGTCACCCCAGTAGCCGTGTGCGTCCAGGGTCGCAAGTCGCAGAGCTAGCCCGAGCAAGAAGATGGCGGGCAGTACGTACCGGCTCTGCATAGCTCGCAAAGTATAGCACACCTGGATGTTCAAATATTCTCTATCCGTGCTCTCAAGTTGCGGGAGTGTCTGATAAGAGGGAGGTAGGCGCGGGTTTGAAGCCAATAATGTCGCATTAATCTTGTAGGGGCGGACCCGTGTGTATGCCTGTACCTGTACCCCGATC
>JBAURA010000213.1:0-3208 GCA_049580985.1 Chloroflexia bacterium | reverse complement strand
CCAACCAGGGCGGACACACGGGTCCGCCCCTACATTTCATTTCCAATCAGACTGTAGCCCTACTCTTGCCCTTTGCGCCTGCCCGAAGTCACCTGCCATACATAGACGATGCGTTGCAGTGCGGTAAACTGCGTGCCCACCGCCAGTATCCAGAGCACAGGATCGAGCAGCACAGTCCTGAATAAGAGGCCGATAGCCAGCAGGATGATCCTCTCAGGCCGGGCCATGATGCCTACCTCGTTCACTATGTTCAGCGCCCCCGCGCGGGCGCGGCTGTAGCTGATCATCATCGAGCCGACCAGGATCGTGTAGATCAGGATGATAGGGACCAGGCCCACGCTGTTGGGCTGGTTGTAATAATAGAGGAGCAGCCCGAAGAGGATCACCGACTCGGAGTAGCGGTCAACCACCGAATCGAGGAAGGCCCCGAACTGGCTCACTCTATTGGTGATCTTGGCGAGCGCGCCGTCGAGCATATCGAAGAGGCCCGCGAAGAGCATCATCACCCCACCCGCCACCAGGTGGTCGGTGGCGAGCAAGTAGGCAACGACCGCGTTCAGCACGAAGCCGAAAATGGTCAGCATATTGGGCGTGACGCCCGTTTTTACGAATACGGAGGCGACTCTACGCGCTATTGCGCGCGCTCTCTCCTGGACAAGCTGGGTTAGCATACCAGATGCAGGCTCTCAGATACGCGTGGCATATTGACGTTGCTTCTTTCACAAGCCGCCATTATATCACAATCAAAGGCCGTTGGTGACCCTGGCGCGCGCGGACCAGAGGCGCGGCGCTTTCATGGGCGGATTGAGGTGCTTCACGCTCTCATAATAAGCAAGGATGCGGGCGGCCACGATGGGCCAGTCGTACTGGCGGGCGGTGCGCGCCCCGGCCTCTGCCATCTGGGCGCGCAGGGTGCTGTCGCTCAAAAGGCGTATCATGCCCGCCGCTATCGACGCCGGGCTTTTGGGAGCAGCCAGGAAGCCCTCACGCCCGTGCGTGACCACGGCGGCGTAGCCCGGTATGCGGCTGGCGAGCACGGGGGCGCCCGCCGACATGGCTTCCAGGAGCACTATCCCGAAACTCTCGCCCCCGGTAGAGGGGGCGCAATAGACGTCGCAGGACTGGTAATAGCGGGGCAGATCGTCGGCCGACACGAAGCCGGTAAATTCCACCTCCATCGCGGAGCCTGCCGAGCGGTAGATCGTTCTGCCTGGGCGCGTGTAGTCGCGCATGGGGAGCCACTCGGCGACCGACTCCGGGTCGCCGCTGCCGGCCACCACTACCCGCAGATCGGGGAAGTACGGCTCGATAATGGGAAGGGCCTGTAGGAGCCAGCGGAGACCCTTGCGAGGCTCCTCGAAGCGTCCAACGAAGAGGACGGTGGGCCTGCCGTCGCGCATCCAGCCTATAGGCTCGTGCCTGGTCGAAAAGCGAGTGATGTCAACCCCGTTGGGGATGATCTCGAAGTCGCCGTCGAAGTATTGCGAGATGAATTCGTGGGCGGCATGCGAGACGGCGATGCGCCCCTGGAGCCTGTTGAAGAAGCGGCGGAGGACCGGCCTGCCCATCGCGTAGACGGGCGAATGCTCTCCGAAAGCGTGGAACGTGCCGACATTGGGCGAGGTCGAATAGCGGAGCACCAGCCAGGGTACGGCTGGCATCAGCGGCTCGTGCAGGTGGATGATGTCGAACCGCTCGGTGCGCAGGATGGCGCGTATGGTGCGCCCCAGGTCGGGCGAGAGGGATATGCGGGCCACCGACCCGTTAGCCGGCACCTGCGTAACCGCCCCCAGCGCGTACACGTCCGCTGGAATGTCGCCTTTGTCGGGCGAGAAGGGCGCGAGTATCTTGACCGTGTTCCCCTGCGCGCGCAGCTCGGCGGACAGGTGCTTGATGTGCTCCGTCACACCACCCTGTGTCGCGTAGTCGTATGGGGATACCAGGCCGATGTTCATGGGGATTAGGGGATTAGGGGATTAGGGGATTAGGGGATTGGAGGCGAATAGGACGTTTTACGTTTTACGCGTCAGGCGTCGCGAGACGGCGCGCTTTACCTTGTAAGTGGGGTGGACTATCATGCTTTTCCAGAGATTAGGGGCCGCGATTATGGCGTGGTCTTGCAGGTTCATGAAGGTGCCGCCAGCTACCGTGGTCTTGTTCTTGATCGCTTCCAGCAGGTCCTCGATGGTGGTGCCGGGGAACATGGTGTAGCCCTTGCCTATCATCGAATTGGCATGGGCGTCCGAGCCTCCGAACTCCGGTAGCTGGAGGACTGTTGCGTTTAGCTCTTTGACGCGCAGGTGGGCCACCCGGCCGGCGTACGAAGGGTTGAAGGTCTCGATGCCGTGGAATGGCAGTCTGGTGGTGTGCTGGAGGAGGAGGGCCTTTTCACGGATGGAAGTGGTCAGCCACGAGAGCGGGTGCGGGGCTATCGCCATGCCGCCCGCCTCGTACACGGCCTGCACGCTCGCTTCGAGAGATTTGAGCATGGGGAACTCGCATGTGACGAAGAGGGCGAGTAGATGGCCCTGCCTGGTGGTGATCTCGTTGCCTGGTACCACCTGGAATCGCCATTTGCGCTTCTCGACAAGCTCCAGGGCCTGCATCGCGCCGCGTATGTCGTCGTGGTCGGTGATGGCTATAACGTCGAGGTCGGTGTGGTTCTCTACGTACTCGAATATTTGTTGTACGCTTGCCAGGCCGTCGCCGAGGGAGGTGTGCATATGCAGGTCGGCTTTGCCCCATTTGACGGCGGTGCCCATATCAATAGGGAGAGCAGGGTCTGGGGCGTCCGAGGCCGCGTGGCCGTTCGTTCCGTATGTCATGTGTTCCCTTTGGCGGATCGCCGAGTGAGCATGTGAGGGCATGCGGCTACCGCCCAGCCATTATAAGTAATCGGCTCAGGGTTGCGCAAGCAAGGAATTTCGGATTTTAGAATAGCACATCCATCCGCCACTCCCTTAAGAGGTTCTCATCAGGGTGCTTCCCTAACGAAGATGTGTTCTTGTAGAGATAAGTAGGCTTTGTCATTCTGAGTGGTTCACAAAGGAAGAAGTAGCACTAAACGAACTAACGAAGAGGTTGTCATTCTGAGTGGTTCACAAACGAAGAAGTAGCAGTAAACGAACTAACGAATAGGTTGTCATTCTGAGCGAAGCGAAGAATCCGGTGGGCAAAGATCCTGTTTGTGGGTGTAAGATCCACGCCT